>CAUTWT010000003.1:0-86576 GCA_963542525.1 uncultured Candidatus Saccharibacteria bacterium
TTTTATTCGAATCATTATTTTTATAAGACAATATGGTCGTAGAATCTATCTTGTCTGACCAATGTATAAATGGTAAAATAGTACTATAAATTAACCAGTGTGATCTCAAGAAACGGAAGCACGTATAAAGACGAAAGGCTTCCGTTTTTTATATGCCAGGATCAAACACAGACCTAAGTGAACGCCTAGTCAAACTAGAGGTGTTCAATGAAAAAGTAGCAGAACCATCATTAGCTCAAATATTAGCCAAACTAGACGGGTTAGTAAGTGAGTCTGTATATATAGAGCGAAATAAATATGTAGATGGAAAAATAAATGATATTGAAAAGAATATCAAAGCAATCCAAGACCATAACGACACACTAGATGGCAATATCTTCATAAAAGCCATCGTTACTGGCGAAAAGAAATTCGTAGGCGTAATCATCAAATACACAGGTTTAACCGTACTCATAGGTGCAGTAGGGCTCTTTTTGCTTACTCAATTTACCCATTTTATTCAAGATAGAACACCCGTTGAAGTAATAGAAAAAGTAAAGGAGGTAACAAAATGATAGAAAAAGCCCTAGCTTGGTTTTACGCACGTAAAGGTCGAGTCAGTTATTCAATGGAGAATCGAAATGGTCCAAATTCATACGACTGCTCAAGCTCTGTATATCACGCTCTAAAAGAAGCAGGTCTTTTACCTGCTAGCTATTGGATTGGCAATACAGACACTTTATTCGATGCACTAGAGAAAAATGGCTGGGTACGACTACCTGAGCACGCTAACGGCGAGGCAGACACACAACGAGGAGATATTTTTATTTGGGGTATTCGAGGAAACTCAGGAGGTGCATTAGGACACACGGGAATGTTTGTCGACACAGATAACGTTATTAACTGTCGCTACCAGGCAGGTATTGTAATAGATAATCACGACTGGCTCTGGAGTGCATCTGGATATCCACCATACGCATTTTATCGATATGTAGGTAAGCCTCAAGAAGCTAAGCGTGTAGCACTGCCTGAAGTCTATTATGCAGATGAAGTAGCAACTGTATTCGACCTTAGACAGATTAGATGTAACCGATTGATTGATGAGTTTGACTGGGAAGATAACGGTGTACCCGTTTCTGTAGCAGTGAGAACGGATAAAGACGGCTATCTACTAGACGGTGAGATAAATACAGGAGATTACTTCCGAATTGTCGGCTCAACAGAGGTATTAGACGAAACTACCGAAAATAACAAACGCTACCTACAGCTGAAAATGGCAGATGACGGAATCTGGGTATTAGCGGAACGAGTGCGCGAATTGGCGAATGGAGATGCAGGTACACCACGACCAGAGAAACGACCTGTTGTAGTTGCACCTACTGTGAAGATTGAAGCCAAAGATCAACCAAAAGTTGCACCTGTAGCACCACAGCCTACAAACGAAGATGTGATGAGATCTATCGCTAAATTAAGTCAAGATATCGCTAAGAATAAAAGTCTATTAGAGAAGATTATCGATTTTCTGATGAGTATTTTTAAGTTCAATAAATAAGGAGGAGATATGAAATCACTAGAAGCATTAAAGAATATAAACTATAAAGACGTAGCTATCCGTGCTGGATGGACGTTTCTACAGACGTTTATCGCGACGTTCTTACTTGCGGGCGTAAACCTAGTGAACTTGCTATTCGCGGCGAGCTGGCACGAATTATACGCCTTAACGATGGCTACTGCGTTATCTGCAATTGCGGCTGGATTATCTGCGGCTAAGACTATTATTCTAGACTTAGTACGTCAGATGAAAGAAGCCGTTGAATAATTCAGATAGCTCTGTAATCCTATAAAAAACTACTACTTTTGATCGAGGGTAGTTTTTTGTTGAGTAATTCGGAAATCCCGAACAACTGAACTATTCGGAAATCCCGAACAGTTGACTGTATGCAAAATATTTGCTAGGATAGAAGTATCAATTTCAGATTGCCGGCCTCTATCGATTGAAAAAAGGTTTTCTTTCGATTGGGGCCGCTTTATTTTGCCCTGAAATACTAAAAAATAGGATTTTTCTGTCAAGCCCTTCGCACTACGGACTTGTGGAAAACTCCTCGGAAATGTAAAACGCCAGAGCTAGTAATGGTGCTAGTTAGCTGTTGGCTAAAAATTTGGAGGGTTAACAGAGGTGAAAACCACTAATATTAATTCTAATGCTAATGCAAAAAAGTTTCATAGAAACTATAATTCTAATTCTAATACTAATATTAGTCGTGATAAGTATGCTAAATCCAAGCAAATAGAGAATATGGCGACTAGATTGTGCCAGATGTTTGGGAATGAACAATACTTCGCATTTTACTGTAAAGTTTTCTGGAAATTACCAGAAGCTACCGTTTGGCAATTAGCGGAAACCGCACTAGAAGCAAAACAAACTCCAGGACGATTATTTACGTATTTATGTAAAAAGGCAGGCGTATGAGTTTTGACACTAAAGAAGCTAGGCATAAACTTATTGAACGGATTAATAAGGCTAAGGCAGATCGAGAACAACTTAGACTATTACGTAAGAATAAAAACGGCTGTGATCATGAATGGAAGACGTATAAGCAGATTATCAAGATTGATCATTTTGCTACTGTTATGAAGGGTCAAATACGTCAATATAGCGGTCCAACTTCACCGTATTTTATAGTTAAAGGCTGCCATAAATGTCATGAGAAGCATTACATTGACTTAAAAAATCTGTAAAATAGAACAATTGGGGCGTAAAGGTTACAAATTAAACCTAAGTCACTCTAAGGAGAGAAGAATGACCGCACCAATTCTATCAATCACAACATCAAGAGCTACTGTAATAAGTGAATTACAGAAGATAGACGAAGTACTAGACGTAGAATATCAGACAGAGAATATCAGAGAGCTAGCGTTTCAATTTATCCATTATTCAGCAATAGTCGAAGATATGTCACCAGCTACAGTAGCTACTAGAGTAGTACGTCTTAAACAATTTGTTAATTTCTGTGATGAATTACACAAGACTAATATAACCGAGCTGTCGCTTAGATGGCTCGACTTTTATTTTTATGAATACAGAAAAACTCATGCAGCCTCAACCACAAACTCAACAAAACGAGTAATAAAAGCATTCTTCAAATGGTGTAATGAACACATGAATCTAAACTGTATTAATTCTGAGCTTATTAAGTCACGTAAGAACGCCAAACCACGACCAAGATATATACAACATCATGTTATACAACTAGTACTCAACAGGACGTCAAATAACGCGAAAGAGCGACATATAAACATGCTAATAGATTTTGCATACGACACTGGGCTACGCATTTCAGAGATTGCCAATGTTAGCTATAGAGATATAGATGGATTGAACTTATACGTAAAAGGTAAAGGCTCTAAGGATCGTACTGTATTCCTAACTAAACGATTAAAAGATAAGATAGATGAATTCGCGACAGACTACAACCGATTATCTGGTCCTCTATTCAATACAAACGATAAAACAGCTAGAGTGTGGATCCAACAAGCATTTAAGAAATATGCAGATATTCATATAACACCTCATCAATTAAGACATAGTTTTGCAGTGCGTCTACTAATAGCTGGTTGTGATCTTATGACAATACAAAAATTACTTGGCCATCGCGATCTATCCACGGTCCAGATATACCTACAAATTAAAGATGATCTAGCAGAGAGTCAGTTCTATAAAGCAATGGATCACGCTCAAGGCTATTGACATATTTAGTCATTTTTGCTATACTGGGGACAGTTGAGAAAGGCCTACACTTTCCAAGTAACTTTACACCAATAATTTCAAAGGCTCTCTACCAAACAAAGATCGAGAGTCATACTGTTCCACTAATTATAGATTGTTGTGGTGGACAGTCGTAGTTATGGGGAGGCGCACCTCACCAAGTTCCTGCGATTGAAATAAGTTTCTGGTAAACGTCCTGATAGCTGTCAGGACGTTTTTTTGTTGTATAGCAAAATTTCTGGGTTTTTACGGCTATAGAGCCACTGTGTATTTAGATGCGCTTTCCGTACGTCGTCGCAATTCACTATTTATATCTTCAAGTATGGAAGTTGCCTCATCTACGCTTAGTTTTCTTGCTCGTAATTGCTCGACTATATCTGAATGTAGTTTTAGCAATTCTTCCATCAATAAGGCCTCCAGTAAGGCTCCTTCTCCTTTTGCGTCACAGACTTCTCTTCTATTGATTTCCATTGTTTATATTTTATAATAATTATTCTATTAATGCAAGCGGCAAACTGATGATGGGGCTGTTTCGTTTAATGGTGTTGTGAAGTTAACTCTACCGCTACATCTGGTGGTGTCGTATAATGGTTTATAGATAAAGTGAAAAGAGGAGGAATGTAGAGAAATGCCGTGTATTGATTATGGTCCGAACGGGACAAATACAGATGCGCAGTTGGCAGCATTGAATAATGATACGAGGAACTTCGGCTTTTGTGGGAAAGCTAGCAAGGTCGGTGACGAGAAGTTAGAGAACGATACGATAGAATCTAGCCAAAACAGTGATGATTACTATCAAGACTTGGAAGCTCTCACCGAGGCTGCCGACGATGAGAAAACTAAAAAGAAAATGGCAGATCTGGCGGCTCGATGCGCGGGCATTTATCCTATGGGAGAATGCGATCTAGAAACGGGAACGTTGTTCTAGTTGAACGTTTTTATTACTGGACAATAAGTAAAACTCCGCAATATCCTGGAATTGTCATTTGGAGATTTTTTGCAGTAATTAAATCGACAGAGTGAGTTGAGGCAATGATCTTGGCGTTTTCTGGAATGGAAAAGCTTTGTTTCTCGTCTGCGAAATTGATGAAAACGTAAGCACATTGACCGTCTAGCTCTCTTTTTAATCCGAGAATAAATCCGTTGCCAGTGTTTTGCACGATGCTCAAATTGCCATTTTTAAGAATTGGGAAGGCTTGGCGTAATTTTAGTAATTTTCGGTGCATATTAAGCAGGGAATCGTTTGCGATTTTTTCACTATCAACGTTAATTTTCGTGCGATTTTCATTAACGGGAAGCCAAGGTTTTGAACTTGAAAAGCCCGCAAATTGCGAATCGTTCCATTGCATTGGCGTGCGTTCCAAATCTCGACTATCAACAACAGAATTGGCAGGACTAAAATTATCTTGAATGTCATCAGTGGTTAATTCTCCGTTCGTCATGCCAATTTCGTCGCCGTAATACACTACGCTAATTCCTGGAGTGAGGAGATTTAAGAAGCTGAGGGCGCGGGCGCGTTCTTCGCCCAATCTGGATGTGACTCGCGGCTGATCATGATTTCCGATGCAGAAAAATGGCGTGGTTGAATTTGCTGATTGTAGGTAATTTTCGATTTTTTTCTCAATATTTTTAGCGTGCCATTCATTATCGCGATATTCCATAAAAAACGCCGAGGCTTTCGGGTGGACTGTCAGGATTTGGCTGTATTGATGATAAATATCGCCCAGCTTATCGTCGGGATAAAATTCAAACACCATTTGCTTGTCGTCATATTCATCACAGACTGACGCCAATTCTTGCAAATATTCCTGAAAATGCGGTCCCATTTTACAGTGGTCGTGAATAAACGCTCCGTAATCGTTTGGGTTGCCATAAAAATCAGGATTTGGAGAATCGTCTTTAAGGTCAGGGTCTTTGGAGATTCCCCAAATTGCATCGACGCGCATTCCATCGACGCCCATATCAAACCAAAATCGCACTATGTTTTTCATTTCAGCACGCACTGCGGGATTGTCCCAATTAAGATCTGGCTGCGTTTTCAGGAACGAATGCAGGTAAAATTGCCCAGTGTGCTCGTCAAATTCCCACGAACTGCCGCCAGACAAACTTCGCCAATTGTTAGGCTCGCTATTATCTTTTCCATCACGCCAGACATAATAATTACGCTTGGGGTTATCGCGTGAAGATCTGGATTCTTGAAACCACGGATGTTGGTCTGAAGTGTGGCAGGGAACGAGGTCGATCATAACTTTAATGTCGAAATCGTGGGCTTTTTTAAGAAGCGCTTGGAAATCGTGCATTTTTCCGAAAGTCGGATCAATAGCTCGATAATTTGCGATATCATAACCAAAGTCGGTCAGCGGTGATACGAAGAATGGGGAAATCCAAATCGAATCGATGCCCAGCCATGATAAATAATTCAGCTTCTCGGTAATGCCGTTCAAATCGCCAATTCCATCGCCATTCGTATCCAGAAAACTGCGCGGATAAATTTGATAAAGAGAGGCGACATCTTGCCAGGTTTTCATAGTTTAAGTATAAGCGAGATGGCTCATTTTTTCCAGAATCGAATTTAGCAGATATGTTGTATACTAAGCTTAAAACCTCCACAACAGCGCCCCTGTAGTATTGTATAGACAGCTTTCGCGAGTATAATAAGCTTATGAAAAATAGCAAAAAGGTCTTAGGAAAGCGTTCAAGAGAAAAAATTATATCCGACATTAAGCTGCTTGTAGCAACGAGAGGTTATATATTTGCCTTTGCGGAAATTATTTCACGAGATTTCTTTATAGATGTACATGATGTAGCTAATGTGAACTGGCGAGAAAGACTACTTAATAACGAGGTAGCTCTTCTTATAGGGCTAATGCTCAAAAATAAGGCTGTTAGTTTCGATAATATTAATAGACATCAAATCGAGAAGACAGTTAAGCGTACCAGATCACTGCTAGATGAGCTTCATTGTACCTATATGTATGATTTTAACAAAGCTATGATGAGACATACGCCAGAACAAATTAAAACTATGAATGACGAAGAAAAAGAGAAAGAATTTCGAAAAATCTTTGGTAGTAAAGAAATGATTATAGAAACCACTTTTTATGGTGATACGGGTTTTTACGATGTACAGCCATTTGAGATAGCACAAAAGCTATATGCTCGGGACGAAGATTGGATTAAGAGTAATACGAAGTTTAATATTGTAAAGTCAAAAAATATATTCTTTGCCCTGAAGAGTATGCTCAGTGGTATGCATTTTGCCCGCTCAACGCTTACTGGTGAACAAGTAAAGTCATTACGCGCGATAGACGAAATGGCATTTCCTTTTGATCTTATTGTTGAGACCATACAGACTACGGATAAAAGTATTACAAAAGAAGATATTCGGGCGTTTCTTGAACTATTTAGTTGCTCGTTTGGCGACCAGCCGGAGACCTTCAACGAGCCTGGTGATGAAAATATATTCACCTACAAGCCGATTATTAACCTAGGTGGCGACATCTACTTCTTCCCGAGCACGATGACACTGGCATCGGCTATATATAAAAGTCCTTTGTATTGGATGCGTCAGGATGAGCAGTACGTCAATACTGTTAATAAGCATATTGGAGAGGTGGCCGAAGATATAACATATGATTATTTCAAAGTTATTTTTGGTGAGGCAAATACATATAAAGCTGTAAAGATTACTAAAGGAAAGAAAGATTTGACTGATATTGATGTTATGGGAATTATCGGCAATACGGTCATTATCGCACAGAATAAAAGCAAAAAAATGACAGCTGCCGCGCTCAACGGTGATGTTGATGCTATTAAATCCGATTTTCAGCAGGCGGTCATTAAGCCGTATGAGCAAGGCATAAAAGTCCGCGATGTACTTCTGGGTAATGAGTCTTACAAGTTAATTGATAAATCAGGTAGGCAAATCGCGCCACCGGAAAACATAAAGCACGCGTATATATTATGTGTATCAAATGAGCCGTATCCAGCGGTAATGGATCAGATGCGTGCATTCTTGGCGGATATTGATCAATTGCCACCAATACAGCTAAGTCTGTTTGACCTCGACTTAATGGCTGAATATTTGAAAGATCCCTATGAGTTTGCTTTTTATATTAAACAACGTCTTGAAAATCATGAAGGCATAATATCATCAAATGAGATCATCCATCTTGCATATCATCTGAGATGCGGACTATTTATGCCTGGAAACTCTGACATGCTCGTATTAGACCAATCTTTTGGTCAACTTATCGATGCAGACTACTATCACAAGAAGATGTGTACACCAAAACCTAAAAAGGAAGATGCTTTATTTAACCCTTGGCAGAACAAGGACTTCAAGAAACTGGTCAACACCATCAAACAGATGGATGATCCTTCAGTAACTGATATTGTTTTCTTTCTGATGACGATACCCCAGGAGATTGTAGACGATATAATGAAATATATAAATATGGTTAACTCTCAATCCAAGAAAGATAAGGGTAAATTACACGATTTTTCATTGCAGATCACAAATAATGAGCAGCCCTGGGGAGGCATAACTTATATGAGCGGCAGCTCAGGGCGAGACGTTATTCCTAGATTGCAAATAATAGCTACTATGAATAAGTATAGGGCTAGGGCTGGATACTGGTTAGCATTGGGTGCGGATAATTCAGGTAATATACAGTATGTAATGTTTGATGATGATCCATGGATGCGTTCAAGGCGTATGGATAAAGCTCTAAAGCTTTACGGTAAGAAAACCTGATTTCCGAAGAAGGCTAATAAGTAATTATCCGCTAAATAAATAACTAGACCACGAGCTGATTTATTAGAGTATTATTAAAAAATCGAGCTTAAAGCTCGATATTCAAAATTGGTGCGGGTAAGGAGACTCTAACTCCTGGCCTCTTCCATGGCAAGGAAGCGCTCTAACAACTGAGCTATACCCGCATGTTGTTCACGATTTATTGTAACAAAGTCGTGAATGAAATGCAATATTTGGTGGCTCCTCCCAGACTTGAACTGGGGACACAAGGCTCTTCAGGCCTCTGCTCTACCAACTGAGCTAAAGAGCCACAAACTTGCTATTTAATTGTACTAAAGTTGTCGCCATCTGACAAGGGTGTTATAATTTTATCGAGCGCGGGTGTCGTATAGCGGCTATTATGTGACCTTCCCAAGGTTGAGATGGGAGTTCGACTCTCCCCATCCGCACCAGGAATTATAAAAGCACTCCGCAAATTGCAGAGTGCTTATTTTATTGATGGATATTTTATTTTTTATTACCACGAATTGCGTCGATGAGTTCGATAGGGAATAGCATCATCGTCTTTTGACTTGGCTCCGTGGAGATTCGCTCTAAGGTGTTCAATGTTCGCAGATTGATGGCGCCTTGGGTTTTTGCTAGGATTTCTGCGGCCTGGGCTAATGTCTCGGCTGCAGCTTTTTCACCGTCAGCGTTGATGATGTTGGCGCGGCGCTCGCGTTCTGCCTCGGCCTGTTTGGCCATGGCACGCTTCATGTCGCTAGGAAGCTCGATGTTCTGAATCTTAACGTTCTCGACATCGATACCCCATTTGTCGGTTTCGGCGTCAACAATTTCCTTGATTTGCTGGGAAATTTCTTCGCGCTTGGCGAGCAAATCGTCCATATCAACATTACCGGTGACGTCGCGCAGTGCTGCTTGGGCAAATTGGCTAGTCGCGTAAATATAGTTCGTGGTTTCCAACACGGCTTTTGGCGCATTGATAACTCGAAAATAAACCACTGCATCAACGCCGACCGTGACGTTGTCTTTGGTGATGACTTCTTGTTTTGGAACATCAATTGGAGTTGAGCGAATATCGACCAGCATCATTGTCTGTAATCCTGGAATGACGACTCTTAACCCTGGTTCGCGAACGCCAGTAAATTTACCGAGCGTCAAAACCACACCGCGCTGATATTGATTGACAATTTTAATGCCGCTTAGCACATAAAGTCCGATAAACGACAAGATTATTATTACAAATGCTCCCATTTTTCCTCCTATTTATATAGATCTATTGTAGCATTTTGTGCGAGGAAAGTGTAAACGACGGACGACTTTTTGGCTTTATGGAATTCGCGATATAATGGAAGTATGAGTGATAGCAGGCAGCCACTGGCTGAACGGATGAGACCGCAGACGTTGGACGAGGTGATAGGGCAGAGTCATTTGCTTGGCGAGGGCGAGTTATTGAGGCGAATCGTTAAGAATGGTGAGCCGGTTAGTTTGATATTGTGGGGTCCGCCGGGAACTGGAAAGACGACGTTGGCGCGGATTATTGCGCGCGAGGTGAAGGCGGAGTTTATTGAGCTGTCGGCAGTTACGAGCGGAAAAAAAGATGTTGAGCAGGTAATTGAGCATGCTCGCCAAAACTGGAATCTGGGACTTAGAACAATTCTATTCGTTGACGAAATTCATCGCTTTAACAAGGCGCAGCAAGATGCGTTTTTGCCGCACGTTGAGAGCGGGCTAATTACGTTAATCGGTGCGACGACCGAGAATCCAAGTTTTGAAGTCATCACGCCACTATTGTCGCGTTCACGGGTTTTGGTTCTCCAGCGATTGACAAAGGAAGAAATCATATCCGTATTAAAAAGGGCATTGAAAGTTCTGAAAAAGTCCAAGCAAGTTTCGCCCAAAGCTCTGGACTATTTAGCGGAATTATCGGATGGCGATGCAAGGGTGGCTCTGGGCAATTTGGAATTGGCGCTGAGTTTTAACGAAAAAGTAACGCCGGAAGTGGTCAAGGCGGCGGCTCAGAAGCGACTTCCGGGCTATGATAAAAAAGGCGATTCGCATTACGACGTGATTTCCGCTTTTATCAAGTCGTTGCGGGGCAGTGACGCGACAGCCGCGACGTATTATTTGGCGCGAATGATTGACGCGGGCGAGGATCCGAAGTTTATTGCTCGGCGAATGGTGATTTTTGCATCAGAAGATATCGGGCTAGCGGGTAATGGTGCGCTGAGCTTGGCAATTGCAACGTTTGAGGCTGTCGAGCGCGTCGGTCTTCCGGAGGCGAAGTATAATTTATTCCATTGCGCTATTGCGTTGGCTCGTAGTCAGAAGTCGCGTGAAATTACCGATTTAATGCACGGCGCTTTTGAATTGGCGCGTAAATATCCGAATTCTCCCGTGCCGTTGCATCTCAGGAATGCTCCGACCAAATTGATGAAAGATTTGGGCTACAACAAGGGTTATAAGTGGCAAGCTGGTTTTAAGCACGACAAAGGATTTTTACCAGAGGAAATTAAGGATGTGGTATAATTAGCACATCAATATTCTTAAAAGGAGAAGTTAATATGCCAAAACAAGAACCTCAGCAGCCGCAATATGCGCCACAGCCTGATCCAAACGCACAATACGGTCCTGCGCCGCAACCGCAGAATACGCCGTATGAGCAGCAACCAGTCAGCCAGCAATATTTTGCACAGCCTCAAGCAGCGCCAGTGCAATATGTCGTGATGGCAGAATCCCTGAAGGGCGTTAAGGGTTGGTTAATGTTCTTTGTTGTTTGTTTCGTTATCGGTAGCCTTGTCAATACAGCAGTGTTTTTCCAGGCAATAATGAATCTTAGCCAGCCTGAAAACGTCATTTCTTTGATATTTTCACCTATATTAGTGGTCTTAGCTATTTGTGCAGTTGTGTTTATAGTAATGCAGAAGCGTCTTGGTAAGTGGTTAGCCATTGCTACGATCGCCACGGCTGGATTGGGCAACGTTGCGAATGCGGTAGTTATATATGCATCCGGAAGGTCGGAGGTAGACGCTCCAGCATTTATTACTGCAATCGTTACAATGCTAATAGTAGAAGGATTGGTAATCTTGTACTTCTTCGCTTCTCGTCGAGTCAAAGAAACCCTTGTCAACTAATTCCTTTCTGCGCATAAAAATAACCGCTCCATTACGGGGCGGTTATTTTTTACGACTGACGCGACGGCCGCTTTGTAGCGTATTAAAGTGGCTTTTGTGATAAGATAGAATTACCTGTTTAGATTTATATAAAAGGAGAGATAATATGCAAAATCAAGACCAGCAGCAACCATCATATTCGCAACAGTCGGCTGATCAGCAATTTAAGCCATCGGGAAAGTCTTATGTTGGAATTAAGGATTGGCTGAGGACGTTTGTTATTTTATTTGCCCTGCAGGCGGCATCTGATATATATTCATTATTTTCGTCATTTGCCAATCCAATTGGGGTATGGGAAGTTATTGGTATTATTTGGCATATTATTTCGGGTGTAATGGCGACATCTGCCGCAGTTCTAATTTTAATGCGTAAAAAGATTGGTAAACAGATGGCTATTGCTAATATTGTGGTCGGAACGGTTGCGTATGTGGTATACATGATTGTTGTTGGTATTGCTACCAACTCGGAGGTCAAGGATGCGGGATTTGTTGTTGCGTGGTTTGGGGGAATTACCCTATTGGCAGTCTTAACGGACATAGCATGTATATTGTATTTCTTGAAGTCTCGTCGAGTCAAAGAAACTCTTGTCAATTAACCGATGCTTACATGAAAAATAACCGCTCCATTACGGGGCGGTTATTTTTGGTTTACGCGATTATTGTTTCGCGGCGCGTTTTCGTTCGTTTGCGTCCAGATATCGCTTGCGAAGTCGTAATGACTTTGGCGTGACCTCCAAAAGCTCGTCATCTTCGATAAAGTCGATACATTGCTCCAAGCTAAACTGCGTAAATGGCGTCAATTGTACAGTTCCATCTGATGATTTGGAGCGCATGTTAGTCAAATGCTTGGCTTTACAAACGTTGATTTCGATGTCTTCTTGGCGATTGTAAATTCCGACAATCATTCCAGCATAAACTTCCGTACCCGGTCCGACCAATAATTCACCGCGCGCCTCCGCCGCTTGCAAAGCGTAAGGTGTTGTCGTGCCAGCCTCAAACGCGATCAAAACTCCATTGCGGGTTTTTGGCAATTTTCCGCCAAGCGGTTGATATCCGTGAGGCAGGGAATTCATAATCATCGTACCTCTGGTGGCGGTCAATAAAATGTTGCGCAGACCAATCAGAGCTCTCGTTGGCAAAATATAAGTCAAACGAGTAGCGCCAGCGGTGGTCGTTTCCTGAGATTTCATTTCAGCGTGTCGCGCGCCAAGCTCTTGGCTGATCGCGCCGATAAATTCGCTTCCGACTTCAATTTGCAATTCTTCAATCGGTTCTTTTTCGACGCCGTCCTCGGTAATTGTAACGACTTGCGGTCGTCCAACCTCAAACTCAAAGCCCTCGCGTCGCATAGTTTCAATCAAAACACTCAAGTGCAACTCACCGCGTCCAGAAATCGTAAAGCCAATTCCGTTTTCCTCAACGCGTAGCGCCACATTGGTTTCAAGCTCTCGCTTCAATCGGTCGCCAATTTGCCTGGATGTCGTGAACTCGCCCTCGCGACCTTTCATTGGGCTAGTGTTTGGTCCAAGGTACATACTCAAAGTCGGAGCTTCAATGTCAATTGTTGGTAGCGCTTCAGGTTGTTCTTTATCAGCAATCGTATCGCCAATATGCGCGTCAGCCACGCCAACCAGCGCCACGATGTCGCCAGCAAAAGCTTCGTTAAGCTCTTCGCGATTCAAGCCGCGATAGCCAAAAACTTTCTCAATTCGTGCCGAGCCTGCGACTTCGCCATTTTTCATCAAACTGACCTGCAAGCCACGCTTAACAGATCCGCGAGCAATTCGCCCAATCGCGTATTTTCCTTGGAATGTGTCATATTGCAGGCTGGTAACAAGCAATTGAAATGCGCCATCTTCCGTCACGTCTGGCGCTGGAATATCGTTAATGATCGCGTCAAAAATTGGCGTCAAATCCGCATCTTCGTCGGTGTTTGTAGGAATTTCTTTCCATGATTTTCCATCGCGTCCGATTGCGTAATAAATTGGATATTGCAATTGATAATCGTCGGTCGCTAGCTCCAAAAATAGATCGCTCAACTCATCTTCAACTTCGGCAATTCGTCTGGCTGGCTTGTCAATCTTATTGATAATCACGACAGGCTTCAGCCCCAGTTCAAGCGCCTTCGCTAATACGAATTTAGTCTGAGGCATCGGACCTTCCTGCGCGTCCACGATCAGCAAAACGCCGTCAGCCATATTCAAGGTTCGCTCAACTTCGCCAGAGAAATCGGCGTGTCCTGGCGTATCGATGATGTTTATTTTGTAGTCGCCGTAAAAAATTGACGTTTGTTTGGCAGTGATGGTGATGCCGCGCTCGTGCTCTTGATCGCCGGAATCCATAATCAATTCCTGGCTCATCTCGGCTTGGTTGTCGCGGAATGTTCGCGACTGCTTTAATAGCCCATCAACCATGGTCGTTTTGCCGTGGTCGACGTGGGCAATAATGGCAATGTTTCGAATCTTGCTAGCGTCCTTCATAAAAATATGGTCTGATATTAGCACAGACCTTCCTTTAAGGTAATTATATCACGAAATAATAGAGGTGAAAAGTTTTTAGAAGATGGCGCTAAGAAGTGTATCTAATTATAGTTTGTGTTATTTTTTCGGTTGACATTAAATAAATAAAAAGTCAATCTGGCGGCGGCTGTGTTGATTTTTTATGTCCATGTGATATAAATAGATATGAATAATAAACTAGTTTCATCAATGAACTTATCGATATAAGAGATGACTATTCAGGAGAGGATAATTTATGTCTGGCGAGCTACAGCCTTTGGATACTGAAAGATATATTGAAAGACTGAGTAGTATAATTGGGGAGCTTGGAGGCATCGCAACTAGAGTGCCAGGGTTAGGTACCGAAGTGGAAAAGCTTACATCGAAGGCTAAAGTTGCTCTTGAAATATTGTCGTGTATTGGGTGCTCTGACTGCGAAGAAGCGTTATCTGATGAGGATGCAGCGAGCAAACAGGCAATGCAGGACCGTGCTGAGGACTATGCTGAGGAAATACAATTTTTGCCAGAAAATAGATAATATTAGTTCGTTTGTCAATTTATAGCACAAGTTTCATGCTTGTTCCAATTATTAAAAATCACCCTGAGTATGGGTGATTTTTTTATGGTGAAAAATTGTCAAAAATGGTGGGAAATACAGGGCTCGAACCTGTGACCTCACGAATGTGAATCGTGCGCTCTAGCCAACTGAGCTAATTTCCCGTAATTACATCTGTCGTTTTATCTAACGAACTCGTGATGTGAGCTAATTATAGTTCAGGCTTCAAGTCCTGACAAGCTACGCCGAGCGTATCCTATTGACTTTTTTACACAAGTGTGGTATAAATGAAAGTAGCTTTCGTTGATAAGTTGAGTAAATCCTTGTCCGAAAGTGAACTTTGACAGGCAATCGAACACAAGATGAGTTTTAATTTCTTTCTTAAGAATCATTGAGAGGAATGAAATCTCATCTTGTGTTGTTAAAGAACGACACACTGCAATCCTGCGGATGAGAAAAACACCAGGAGGGTGAAGGGTATGTACTCCAAAAACTACATGCACAAGATTACAGAGAGTGCTAAGACAGCCAGGGTAGCCTGGGAGGTTCTTAAAGACTTCATCGATGGCAAATTCTATTCTGAAGATCCCGACAAGAGGCGCCGTTTCGAAACTGCGATCAAGTCCGTAGAGACTGGCACAAGTCGCCTTGTACGCATCCTCGAGGAGTACAATGAAGGGGAAGCTGGCGAAAAGAGGCTTATGCAAGAAGTCTCTATCGAGGCTGGCTCAATAGCATTGGAATTCAATGTTATTAAGAGGGCGTCAAAGAGCGCCCCCCCGGAAAGCAGCGAGGAAGAGGCACAGATAATACTCAGGTCTCGGACCATTATCAACGACTGTCTTTTCTACATCTCGGTCGCCTCTATTGTGCAGTCCCAGTAGAATCTCTCTACATGGCAGGTGATTGTTCTTTTACGATTGCCTGTCATGTAGACTCTGAACTTACGACATAAAAAACCACCCATACTCAGGGTGATTTTCTTATGGTGAAAAATTTCAGTTCTTGGTGCGGATGAAAGGACTTGAACCTTCACGCCGTGAGGCACATGCTCCTAAGGCATGCGTGTCTACCAATTCCACCACATCCGCATAACCCGATTATATCAAAACAAATTCTACTTATCAACTGTCCACGCTTATGCTAAAATTGAAGTAACATACTAAGGAGGATTGATGAATAAAGTTGCGAAATATTTGAATGAACATCTTAGTGGCGAAGTCGCGTCGCAGGATTTTGCATTGAGTCAAGTTGAAGTTGACAATGGACTTTTGGCGCGCCGACCAGAAATGATTGTTCGCGCGGCTAATATGAACGATATCAGGAAAGTGATGCGATTTTGTTCTCAATTGGCAGAGAAAGGTCATGTTTTACCTGTATTTGTTCGTGGTTGTGGCAATGATGAAACTGGCGCGGCGACGAATAAAGGCATTGCAATTGACGAAAAAACGTATATGAATCGTGTGGTTGGTATTGATCCTCGCCAGCAACTGATTCATGCTCAAGCGGGAATTTCTCTTTCGGCAATCAACGCAACTTTGTCTACTCATAAAGGCTTGGGGCTGCCGCGAACTTCGTATGTGGCAGAAGAAGGCACGATTGGCGGCGCAATTAACACAGCTCCGTCCGGAATGCTATCTGGCGCGCATGGTCGTTTTGCTGACGCGATTCAGCAGCTTGAAATTGTCCTAAGTAATGGAGACGTGATCCAGACTGGTCGCATATCTCGACGTGAATTGAGTAAGAAAAAAGGCTTATCGACGTTTGAGGGCGAGATTTATCGAGAGATTGACAATCTAATCTCAGATAACGTCGAGCTGATTTCGCAAATGGATCCAGCTTTGCCAGATACGGTTGGCTACAGCGGGATTTGTCGGGTGAAGCAAAAAGACGGGTCATTTGACCTGACGCCGTTATTTATTGGTAGCCAGGGAAGTCTGGGTGTGATTTGCGAAGTTATTATGAAGGCACAATTTATTCGTCCGGAATATTCAGTCGTTGCCGCATCATATAAAAAATTGTCAGACGCACAATCAGCCGTGGAATTAGCGATGAAAAATAAGGCGTCGGCAGTGGAGATAATCGATGGGCGATTCTTCCGTCAGGCTGCGGTCGTCGGTAAAGTGGTTGAGTGGGCGCCGAAAGAATGTTTTAAGGGTGCGGTGGTTTTGGCTATCTTTGACGACTTTTCTGACAGAGCGCGCAATAAAGCCGCGAAGAAATTGACCAGAAAATTGGAATCATCAGAAGCGATTGACATAAAAACGCTACATTTAGAAGAGCAGGATTTGTTCAGCTTGCATTCTGTTTTTGCTTTGGCGGAAACTCCGAGCGAGCCGCATATGATTACGCCACGCGTTTTCTCTGGGATTTTAATGGCGCCAGAAAAGATTGATAGTTTCCTTAGCGAGTTGAAGTCGCTGGAGTCTAAATACGGCGTGGATTTGCCAGTTTTTGTTGATTTTTCAAGCGATTATATTTCTCTACATCCGACGTTTGACAGTAAAAAGGTAAGTGAACGCCAGAAGATTCTTCAATTGTTGGCGGAAATTTCTCAGATTGTTAATAAATACGAAGGCTCATTTGCAGGATTTGGCGGTGACGGAAGGTTGAAAGCTAACTTTATATATAAAAATCTGCCAGATGACGAAAAACAATTATACGCAAAGGTGAAAAAAATTTTTGATCCAGCTGGAATTTTTAATCCAGGAATTAAGGCGGAGGTTCAGCCAAAGGAGTTGGCGGCGGAGTTAAACGCGTGGTGCAAACTTCGTAATCAAGCTTGATGCTGGGTGAAAATTGGGCTATAATTGACGTGTAGCCCATGCGGATGTGGCGGAATTGGTAGACGCGCTAGCTTCAGGTGCTAGTGTACGTAAGTACGTGAAGGTTCAAGTCCTTTCATCCGCACCAATATTTGACAATTTTTCACCATAAGAAAATCACCCGTAGTTAGGGTGATTTTTAGTATCATAAGTTCAGAGTCTACATGACAGGCAATCGTAAAAGAACAATCACCTGCCATGTAGACGAGTCGACTCAAGGGATACTAAGTATCACCAAGTCCACTCTTCGCCGTCGAAGAAAACAGCGCACTCATACAAAGCGGAGTCCATGACTCGGCGCCTCTTGGTAGTCTCCTCGAGATCGTGATCGACGACGTAAGGTGCAGTTGCGTGAACAACACCGCAACTGTCGGCATCGAGAAACTCGTCCATCTCTTCCGCGGTCTCATAGACCGCGGAGATGTTGCATACAGCAGTATCGAAGAGTTCTTCTTCGATCTCTGCATTTCCCTTAACGGCGCGCTTGTGAAGATCATCAATCGAATCTTCAAGCCCGCAAAGAGCGAGCTTGAGTTTGTAGATTGCCAACTTTGTGCCGCAGTAATGGTCACTGCAGAGGAGCGCCGTGAGCTTCATGACCTTCTGGAGTGAGGCCGTGTAGCTCTTCTTGCTGTGTACGAGATCTTTCTTCTCGTATTCTTTGAATTCGGAGAGATCAGCATTTTTGACGTTTGCCCTAATCTTCTTCCAGTCTTCCTTGAGAGCCTCAACGCCATTCTGAAGTTCGCTTGTGAAATGTTTCCACATTTCAGCGTCCTTTCCAATATTCTCTCATCCGCAGGATTGCAGTGTGTCGTTCTTTAACAACACAAGATGAGATTTCATTCCTCTCAATGATTCTTAAGAAAGAAATTAAAACTCATCTTGTGTTCGATTGCCTGTCAAAGTTCACTTTCGGACAAGGATTTACTCAACTTATCAACGAAAGCTACTTTCATTTATACCACACTTGTGTAAAAAAGTCAATAGAAGGCTCTCGATTTTTGTTATTTATTCAGGAATTTTGATAAAATAACAGAGATGGAAGATAAAAGAAATGTCATTGATAAATTTAAGGGTCGGAGCGAATCGGAGATTATAAATGAGTTGGATTCTGAAGATCACGGTTTGGTGATTGCGCTGGAAAATACCGAGCGAGATTTTAATATGGGGACAATTGTCAGGAGTGCTAATGCGTTTGGTGTGCGGCAGATTTATGTGATTGGGCGTAGGCAATGGAATAAGCGCGGTGCGATGATGACGGATAAGTATCTGCATATTATGTATTTGGCGACGACGGAAGAATTTGTTGAGAAAATGCGGACTGAAGGCAGGGAAATTATTGCTATTGATAATATCGAGGGTAGCGTGAATATGTCGCAAACGTCGCTACCAAAGCACGCGGTTTTGGTGTTTGGGCAAGAAGGGCCGGGGATTTCTGCGGAATTAGCGAACGCTGCGGATCAGATTGTGGCGATTGAGCAATTCGGCTCGACTCGCTCCATCAACGTCGGCGCGGCAGCGACTGTAGCGATGTATTGTTGGCTGCAGCAGAATGTGCTATAATAGTATTATGATTTTACCTAAATTCCATCATTCACACGTGTTGCCGAGGTAGGACTCTGATTTTTGATTGTATACGCCGAGTTCTGCCTCGGCGTTTTTGATTGCTATAAATAAGAAATAATGACATAATGGAGCTAACATGAGCAGTTTATCTACACAAAGTTACAAAGGTTCGCGAGACTATTTTCCAGAAGAAAAGCGTCTGCAGAATTATATTTTTAATGTTTGGCACAAGACGGTTGAGAGTTTTGGCTATGAAGAATATGGCGCGCCGCTGCTGGAGCCGCTAGATATTTATCTGGCGAAGTCGGGTCAAGAATTGGCGGGCGAGCAAACATACGCTTTTGAGGATCGTGGTGGTCGAATGGTGGCGATTCGCCCTGAGATGACGCCGTCGATTTCTCGAATGGTGGCGGCTAAGCGTCAGGAACTGGCGATGCCTGCGCGGCTGTATTCAATTGCTAATTTTATGCGCTATGAACGGCCGCAACGTGGGCGTGAGCGTGAGTTTTGGCAATTGAACGCTGATTTGTTTGGTGTAGACGGCGCGGCGGCGGACGCGGAGATTATTGAGCTGAGTCACGCTAGCGTGATGAATTTTGGCGCCAAGCAAGAAATGTTTACGGTCAGGGTTAATAATCGCCAATTGATAAATCGTCTGATGAGCCAATTTTTGAAGCTTGATATTGTTGGTTCGACGATGATGATGAAGCTGCTTGATAGGAAAAATAAGATTCCTGCCGAAGAATTTAAGCGTCAGGCGATTGAGATTTTTGGTAGTCAAGCTTCGGAAGGTTTGCCGAAGTTAGCAAAAATGATCAGTATGAAGTCTGTTGATGATTTGCCGAGCGAATTGATGGAAGATGAAAGCGTCAAGCAACTTCGCGAAGTGATGAAATTGCTTAGCCAAAAAGGCATTACGAATGCAGTGTTTGATGTTACTTTGATGCGCGGACTGGACTATTACACGGGCATGGTTTTTGAGCTTTTTGATAATTCGCCAGAGAATAACCGAGCGTTGTTTGGCGGCGGACGATATGACGGATTGGTCGGGCTATTTGGCGTTGAACCGATTGCTACGGTAGGCGTTGGCATGGGTGCAACAACGATGGAACAATTTTTGGAAGTGCACAATTTGTTGCCTAAATTGGCGTCTAAAACAGATGTGTACATAATTCCGGTGTCGAAAGAATCTATGGCTGGCGCGGACGATTTGGCACGAAAATTGCGCAGCGAAGGCGTGCGAGCGGAGTTGGATATCACTGGTAGAAAGATTGACAAGCAGATAAAAGCGGCAATTAAAAAGCAAATTCCGTTTGCGGTGTTCGTGGGTGAGGATGAAATTGCTAGCGGTGCATACACGGTTCGAAACTTGGTGGAATCTGATGAGCAGAAGGTTGGCGCTGAACGAATTGTGACAATTGTCAAAGATCGTCGATATGATGGCGATGAGGACGCTCTGTTTGAGATATAGTCTGATATCTGTTATAATTAGTCTTTATGAAGACTACTGTAAAAAAACTATCAGATACTAAAGTTCAATTGACGATTTCTTTGGGTGCTAGCGAATTAGCTGACGCAGAGCAGGTTTCCTTGACGAAGTTGGCGCGCGACATCAAAGTTCCAGGTTTCCGCAAAGGAAAAGTTCCCGCAACTATAGCCGCTAAGCATGTTGATCCGAATGCGCTTCAGGAGCAGATTCTGGAGAACGCTTTGTCAAAGGCAGTAGCTGAGGCGTTTTTACAGGAAAAATTGCAAGCTTTAGATCGACCTAGCGTTGAGGTGAAGAAGTTTGTGCCGGGCGCTGAATTGGAATTTACGGCTGAAGTTGAAATTATTCCGCCAGTAAAATTGGGCGATTACAAAAAATTGACAGCGAAAAAAGAAGTAGCCAAGGTCGAGGATAAAGATGTTGACGAGGTTATTGAGCGAATCCGTAAAAACTATTCCGAAAAATCAGAGGTCAAGCGCGCCGCTAAAACTGGCGACGAAGCTGTGATTGACTTTACAGGAAAGAAAGACGGCGTAGCGTTTGAGGGAGGTTCGGCTAAGGAATATGGCTTGAAGCTTGGCGAAGGTCAATTCATTCCTGGATTTGAAGAAGGTGTGATTGGTCATAAAGCTGGCGAAGAGTTCGATTTGAAATTGAAATTCCCAGAGGATTATCACGCTGAGAATTTGGCAGGTCAAGACGTTGTATTTACTGTGAAACTTCACAAGGTTAATGAATTGAAATTGCCAGAACTAAATGATGAATTTGCTGCAAAATGCGGTCCATTTACAGAGATGAAAGAAGTAAAAGAGGACATTAAGCGCGAGCTTACCGCACAAAAAGAGCGTGAAGCTGATGAGAAATTTAAGGACGCGCTAGTTGGTGAGTTAACGGAAAAAAGTAAGGCCGCGCTGCCAGAACTTTTGGTTGAGGATCAATTGCGATCAATCGAGCGTGACTTGACTCAGAATTTGATGTACAGCGGACTGAGTTTGGAGAGTTATTTGAAGACTCAGGGCTTCAAAGATAAGGAAGAATGGACTAAAAAAGAGGCTCGTCCAGCGGCTGAAAAGCGAGTGAAGGCTGGTTTGGTATTGGCTGAATTGTCAAAAGAATTGAAGATTGACGCTTCTCGCGACGAAATTCAGAAGCAAATTGACTTCTTCAAGCAACAATACGGTAAAGATAAGAAGATGCTAGAGCAATTTGATAATCCAAACGTTCACCGCGATATCGCCAACCGAATGATTACAGATAAGACCGTTGCTAAATTGGTCGAATTAAACACGAAGAAATAGGGTAAATATGCCAAAATCATATCTCATTCCAACTGTCGTTGAAAAGTCGGCCGACGGCGAACGTGCTTTTGATATCTATTCGAGATTGTTGAATGAGAGAATTATTTTCCTTGGCGAAGACGTTAACGAGCATACTGCTAACAGTGTAGTGGCGCAATTACTGCATTTGGCATACGTTGACCCGCAGGCTGATATATCGCTATATATCAATAGTCCGGGCGGCAGCGTTTATGACGGTATGGCAATTTACGACACGATGAATTTCATTAAGCCTGATGTGGCGACGTATGGAATTGGTTTGCAGGCAAGCATGGGGGCGTTTTTGCTCAGCTCTGGCGCTAAGGGGAAGAGGTTTTGCTTGCCGCATGCCAAGGTTATGATTCATCAGCCGTCTTCTGGAACGCACGGAAAAGTGACCGACATGGAAATTGACATGAAGGAAACTTTGGAAGTTAAGGAGATGCTAGCGAAGATTATGGCGAAAAACACCGGTCAGAAGCTGGCTAAGGTTAAGGCTGACATGGAGCGTGACTATTGGATGACGCCAGATGAAGCCGTAAAGTACGGTCTAATCGACAAAGTCTTGACTAAATTGTCGTAAAAAATTGCGTGTTTGTTGTTAAAACTACTAGTGATTCTGCTTGTGGTTTTCGAGAGATATTGTCATAATTTGAGTTAGGCAAGGAGGGCTTATGAGGCAATATTTAGACGCATTGAAATACGTTCGTGATAACGGTGCGCAAAAAGGTGATCGTACGGGAACGGGGACGACAGAAGTTTTTGGTATCCAGACGCGATATAATTTGGCGGACGGATTCCCAGCTATGACCACGAAGAAGTTATATTTCAAAAGCGTCGCTCATGAGCTTTTATGGTTTCTTAAGGGTACGGGCAATATTGAATATTTGGCGCAAAACGGCGTTCATATCTGGGATGAGTGGCCATATAAAAATTACCTAGAAAAAACTGGTCAGAAAATACCAGAAATTAACGGCGACGAATGGCGCGCTGGAATGAAGGAATTTATTGATAAGATTGCGAATGATCACGCGTTTGCTGAAGAATGGGGAAATTTGGGTCCTGTTTATGGTGTTCAATGGCGAAAATGGCCGGACGGGAAGGGCGGAGCTATTGACCAGATTCAGAATGCCATTGACATGATAAAGACGAATCCAGAGTCGCGTCGGAATATCGTGAGCGCGTGGAATGTGGCGGAAATTGATGATATTGTCCAAGCTGGCGGGCTGCCTCCGTGTCATACGATGTTTCAATTTAACGTAAGACCTGGTAAAAACGGCGAGAAGGACAAACTGGATTTGGCACTGACTCAGCGCTCGGCGGATATGTTCCTTGGGGTGCCGTTTAATATCGCCAGTTATGCATTGCTACTGTCGATGATCGCTCAAGTGACAGATAAACAGCCCGGTGAATTTGTCCACACCTTGAATAGTGCGCATATTTATAATAATCACCGCGCGCAGGTTGACGAGCAATTATCGCGACGTCCGTTGCCGCTACCGAAACTGTGGCTCAATCCAGACATCAAGAATATTGACGATTTCACGATTGATGATATTCGCCTGGAGAATTATGAGTGTCATCCGCCGATTAAGGCACCGATTGCGGTATAAGTTGATTGTGTCTGCCGACTGAAATGGCTATAACTTACTTTTTGTAGGAATTTTTCTTTGACGGAAGTATATACTTGTCAACTTCCGGGTCATACAATAAAGTAGCAATCTTTCCTGCTATATACTTCACTCGTCCATCATCGCCGGGCACTTTATTGAACAGCATGACATCCTCTTTGAATAGTCCGGTAGCTTTGTCAGGGTATTGTGCACCTCTGAGTATTGCGTCCGTAGTGTATTCTGAGTTGTCTTCAGGGTTTAATATTTGTACACATGCTTCGTTATTCACGTGTTGCATTATATAACAAATACCAAATACTGTCAATTTAAGAAGGCTATTTTCTTTTATACGTCACAAAATTAAAATCGTAATTATTTTCATTATCTGCCGAATGATGTACGCGACTTGATTCCTTCCATACGTCCATATCTATCTCTGGGAAAAAAGTGTCAGCATCGAGAAACTCGGCATTAATCTCTGTGGCGTAAATAGTGTCGATCTCTGGAATATCTAGCGCGTCTTTATAAACTTGTGAGCCGCCAATAATAAAAGTCGGATATCGCGATAAAGCCAGGGCGCTTCGTAAATTCATAGCTGTCAGAACTTTTTTGATGCCAGTTGGCTTGGACGAAATGACAATATTTTCTCTGTCTGGAAGTGGTCGCGAGCCAATTGACTCAAACGTTTTTCTGCCCATGATGACATTGCTATTTCTCGTCAAACGCTTAAAATTCACCAAGTCGGCTGGTAGACTTCGCCCCCACGGCATATCGCCATTTTGACCGATGGCGCGGTTTTTATCGTAAGCTACAATAATGGCTTTTTCCATAATTTCAGTTTAACATGCTGTAAAATTTACCGAAAGCTTGATAGGAATGCGTAAACTTGCCATAATAAGAATTGGTAGAAAAATCACGCAATGGGAGGTGTTTAGTGAGCGTGTATTCAAATAAAGACATATTAGCGGCGATTGAAGACGGGACAATTGTCTGTACGCCGTTCAACCCAAAAAACGTATCGGAAGCCAGCTTAGATTTTACGCTAGGCTTTAATTTTTATAAACAGGAATATGACGATATTTCGCGAGTTTATAATCCGTTTGACGAGTCTGATGTCAATCGATACTTCAAGGGTCCGCTTAAGGCGATTCCACACGCCGAATGGTGCGAGCGGCACGGTTTTCGGGAATTTAAGAATATTCCGCCAGATCATCCGATTATTGTTTTGAAACCTGGTGAGCGAATTTTGGCACACACGCACGAATTTGTTGGAATTCGGACGCATGGCGGCGCGGCTGAGGTGAAAAGTCGTAGCTCTTGGGGGCGAAACGGCGTGGCTGTTTGTTTTGATGCTGGCTGGGTTGATCCGGGATATATCAATCGGATTACGCTTGAGATTTACAATTTGAATAAGCATGAGAGTGTGGTTTTGCCTGTCGGTGAGAGAATTGGACAATTGATTTTTCATCACACTGGTCAGGTTGACGGCGGATATGCTAGTGGACGCGACGGAATGAGCGGCAAATATCAGCACACTGACGATTTGGATGAATTGATAAAAACTTGGCGTCCAGAAATGATGTTGCCGCGAGCGTTTAAGGATCGTCGGCATAAACCGATGGAAATCGCGGGACTTGGCGAGGGAATTTTGTGATGATGGCAGGTTCAATGTTTCGCTCGCGAACGAAAGAGAAAGAATATATCGATCACAGGAAAAAGCACAAGTCTGACGGCTGCGATTTTTGTCAATTGGTAAAGCATCACACAGATCAGGTCGTTGGTGAAACTGCGCATTGTCTGATCATTAAGAATAGATTTGGCTATAATTTTTGGGATGGCTGCGGTGTGGACGACCATTTGATGGTGATACCGAAACGGCACGTGGACTCGTTGGCGAATTTGAGCGATGAGGAAAAAATTGACTATATGAATCAGATTGCGAAGTTTGAGAATGACGGCTATTCGATTTACGCTCGAGCTCAAGGAAGTAAAACCAGGTCGATGGCGCATCAGCACACGCATTTTATAAAAGTTGACGGCAAGGCGAAAAAGATGATGATATATCTAAGCAAGCCACATACTGTGATTACGAGGTGATGATGGGCGACGCGGGAAAATATATAGTTATCGAAGGCAATGACGGGACGGGCAAGTCGACGCAGGTCGCGAAATTGGCGGAATATTTTCGGTCAATCGGACGAACAGTTTGCGTGATTGAAGAGCCGGGAAGCGACGATCCGGAAAAATCAACTCCGATAGCAAATGAACTTCGAAAAGTTATAAAAAACGGCGATTTGGCTCGCTCTGCGGCGGTGAATGTGGCGCTATTTTCTGCAGCTCGACGTGAATTGTGGCGGGAAAAAATTCAGCCTGCGTTGGAACGTGGGGAAATTGTTTTGAGTGCGAGGAATTATATTTCAACGCTGGTTTATCAGGGGCGAGGCGAAGGATTTGATGAATCGGAGATTTTGCGATTGACGGAATTATTCACCGATGAAAAATACTTGAAGCCAGACGTTATGGTTATTTTGAGTTTAAGCCGTGAAAAGCGGGAAGGGCGAATTTCTATGCGTGGCGAGCTGGAAAATCCCGACACTTTTGAGTCGCGTGGGCAAGATTTTCAGAAAAAAGTCGACGATGGATATTTGGAAATTGCCGAGGCGTACGGAATTCCGGTAATTTCTGCTGACGGGACAATTGAGGAAATTCATGATATGTTGATTGATAATATTGAAAAACACTAGTAAAACCCCTTGATTTTATTGACGTTTTTCGTCATAATGAGTAGTTATAGAAGTAGTGTATTCATGGCGGGTGAAAATTGCGAGTGGCAAATCGTGATTTTGGGCTATGAATTAGAGATCTTCACGGCCGTCTATTAACCACTAATTAAAGCGAGGAGTGTTTACGCCTGTGGCAAAAAAACCAACCACAAGTAGCGAGCGCGTCTATTTCACCTCTGGTGATAATGCCCTGCCGCTACCAAACTTAATCGCTCACCAAAAAGATTCTTGGCGCTGGTTCGTCGAAGAAGGTTTGAGTGAGATATTTTCAGAAATTAATCCAATTGACGACTACACTGGTCAGAAGTTGTCATTAAAGTTCGGCAAATACTATTTTGGCGAGCCAAAAAACACTGACCAATTTGCCAAAGAAAACAACTTGACATTTGAAGCTCCGCTGCACGCAACAGTTGAATTGACAAACAAGACAACCGGCGTGGTTGAAGAGCAGGAGATTTACCTCGGTGAATATCCATGGATGACCGAGCGCGGTACGTTCATCATCAACGGTACGGAGCGCGTGGTTGTTAGCCAGTTGATCCGCTCTGCTGGTGTTTTCTTCACCGCTGAAACAATAGCGGGACGTAATTACTACGGTGCAAAAATCATTCCAGGACGTGGAGCTTGGATGGAATTTGAGACGGCTTCTAACGGCGCAATTTACGTAAAAATTGACCGCCGCCGCAAGATGCCAGCAACGACTTTGTTGCGCGCTTTGGGCTATCCAAAGACTAGCGAAATTAAGGAATTGTTTGCTGATATTGATACTGGCGACGTAAAATACATTGACGAAACTTTGGACAAGGACACTTCTCGTGGTGCGAACGAGGCGTTGATTGAGGTTTATCGTCGATTGCGTCCAGGCGATTTGGCGACAGTTGATAATGCTCGTCAGATGATTGAGCGAATGTTCTTTGACTTCAAGCGGTTCGATTATTCGCGGGTTGGTCGTTATAAATTGAACCAACGCTTGGGTCTGGATGTTGCTAATACGGCTGAAAATCGTACGTTGCAGATGAGCGATTTGGTGGCGATTTTGCGTGAAGTTATTCGCTTGAACAATACGCAAGAGCCAGCTGACGACATTGACGCATTGAGCAATCGACGAGTTCGCTTGGTTGGTGAATTGATTGCTCGACAATTCCGCGTTGGTATGCTTCGAATGCAACGCAATGCTATGGATCGTATGAGCGTGGCTGATTTGGAAAGTGTTAGCCCAAGTCAACTGATCAACGCTCGTCCAATTGTTGCAGCAGTTCGTGAGTTCTTTACTTCAAGCCAGTTGTCACAGCTACTTGACGAAGTTAACCCATTGTCAGAATTGAGCCACAAGCGACGCTTGAGCTCGACTGGTCCTGGCGGTTTGACTCGTGAGCGCGCTGGATTTGAGGTTCGCGACGCCCACCCAACTCACTATGGTCGTATTTGTTCAGTGGAAACGCCAGAAGGTGCGAATATCGGTTTGGTGCTGAACTTGGCGGCTTACGCGCGTGTTAATGAATATGGATTTATCGAAACTCCATATCTTCGCGTAAAAGACGGCAAAGTGACCGACGAGCTTGTTTACTTGGATGCTTCACAGGAAATTGGTGAGGTTATTGCTGATGCTGGTGAAGCCCTTAACGAAGACGGAACTTTCCGCGACGAGCGTGTTAACGCCCGCAGCAATATGCAACCATCACAAGTTGATGCCAGCCAAGTTACATTCATGGACGCAGCTCACCGTCAGATCTTAGGTTCGACTGCGGCGTTGGTTCCGTTTATTGAAAAGACTCGCGTTGACCGTGCTTTGACTGGTTCAAACATGCAACGCCAGGCGGTTCCTCTATTGTGTCCAGAATCCGCAACTGTTGGTACTGGAATTGAAAAGGCTGTGGCTGAGAATAGTGGTCACTTGATTCAGGCTAGTGGCGACGGCGAAGTCGTTCGCGCTGATGCCGACGAAGTTCATGTTAAATATGCTGACGGCGTAAAAATTTATACGTTGAAACATTTCGTGAAGAACAATGACGATCGTTGTTACAACCAAAAGGTCCGCGTTGAGCGTGGTGACAAGGTGAAGAAGGGTGACATTCTGATTGAAGGCGCTTCAATTGCTGGCGGTGAAATTGCCCTAGGTAAAAACCTTCTGGTTGCCTTTATGCCATGGGGTGGCTACAACATGGAAGACGCGATTATTATGAGCCGTCGTTTGGTTGAAGATGATCGATTGACAAGCATTAACATTAAAGATTACACCGTTGAGGTTCGCGAGACGAAGCTTGGTCCAGAGATTGTGACGCGCGATATTCCAAACGTTTCCGAGGAAAGTTTGCGCCACTTGGACGAGAACGGAATTGTTCAAATTGGTTCAGAGGTTAAGGCTGGCGATGTCTTGGTCGGTAAGATTACGCCAAAGGGCGAGCAGGAATTGAGTTCTGAGGAGCGTTTGCTTCGCGCAATCTTCGGTGAAAAAGCTAAGGACGTCCGTGATACGTCACAGCGAATGAATAACGCGGGCGGCGGTAAAGTTGTTGGCGTTAAGATCTTTAGTCGTGAAAATGGTCACGAATTGAAGGCTGGCGTTTTGATGCAAATTCAGATCTTCGTTGCGCAATTACGAAAGATTGGCGTTGGTGATAAGATGGCCGGACGCTTCGGCAACAAGGGTGTTGTGGCGAAAGTTCTTCCTGTTGAAGATATGCCATTCCTAGAGGACGGTACGCCAGTTGACGTAGTTTTGAACCCACTTGGTGTGCCAAGCCGTATGAACCTTGGTCAGATTTTTGAGACTCACCTTGGTATGGCGGCGCGAGCATTGGGCTACCGCGTAGCAACTCCGTCATTTAACGGTGTTCCGAGTGAGAAGATTTCCGACGAGCTAGAAAAAGCTGGTTTGGCGCGTGACGGTAAGAGTCAATTGTTTGACGGCCGCACTGGTGAACCGTTTGAGGAGCGAACAACAGTTGGTGTGATGCATATGATTAAGTTGCACCACATGGTTTCTGATAAGATCCACGCTCGTTCAACTGGTCCATACACGATGGTTACTCAGCAGCCGCTTGGTGGTAAAGCACAAAACGGTGGTCAGCGCTTCGGTGAGATGGAGGTTTGGGCATTGGAAGCTTACGGTGCCGCTGCAACCTTGCAGGAAATGTTGACAATTAAGTCCGACGACGTTTACGGTCGTGCAAAGGCTTACGAGTCAATCATTAAAGACGAGCCGATTGTTGGTCCAAAACTTCCAGAATCCTTCAACGTGTTGGTTAAGGAGCTTCAAGGTTTGGGTCTTCGAGTTGACTTGGTTGACGACGAGGCAACAGTTGATGCTGAACACGTTATCGCTTCGAGTGGTCCGGAAGATAAGACTGTCGCCGCTGACGATGATGACAAGGAAGAAACATACTTGGACGAATCAGATGACATCGGTGAAATTGACGATGGCATGAGCGTGCAAGATATTGATGAAGTAGAAGAAATAAAGGAGGACGCGTAAGATGGCAAATTCTGTATTTAACGCAACGGGCATCAGCGATTTTGACGCGGTTCGTTTGGCAGTAGCTAGCCCAGAAGACATTCTGAAATGGAGCTACGGCGAAGTTTTGAAGCCAGAAACAATTAACTATCGCACACAAAAGCCAGAGCGTGACGGATTGTTCTGTGAGCGAATCTTTGGTCCAGTTAAGGATATCAATCCACACGACTCAAAGCTTAAGGGTGTACGTTCACGCGAAGCTGCTGTCGATAAGAATGGCGAATTAGTCACTAAATCAATCGTTCGTCGTGAGCGAATGGGACACATTCAATTGGCAGTTCCAGTTGCGCACATTTGGTTTATGCGCGGCACTCCAAGCGCAATGAGCCAGCTGCTTGGTATGACGGTCCGCAATATTGAGAGAATCGTTTACTTTGCAACTTACGTCATCTTAAATGTCGACGAAGCAACTCGCGATCAATATTTGGCAGATTTGGAAGCGGAAACTGATTTGGCTCGTAAAGCTATCAAAATCCGCTACGAAAAAATGGCTGAAGAAGATGGCGCTGACGTTAAGCAATTGGCAAAAGAGCAGAGCCGTGAAGTTGAGGAATTGGAAGAATCTTACGTTGGTAAGAAATCTCAATTGGAGAGCTTGAATTTCGGCGCTTTGATTTCAGAGAGCGAATATCGCAACTTGCCAGAAGAATATGACGAATTGATCGAAGTTGGCATGGGCGCCAGCGCGGTCAAGGAACTCTTGGACAAGATTGAGTTGCCAAAGCTCATTGCTGAATTGACTGAAGAAGTTGAAACTGCAAAAGGTCAACGACAGAAGAAGTTGCTGAAGCGCTTGAAGATGCTTGAAAGTATGGAATCTGCTGGCATTAAGCCATCAAGCCTATGTATGACCGTTCTGCCAGTTATTCCTCCGGATCTTCGTCCAATGGTGGCGTTGTCTGGTGGCCGATTTGCGACATCTGACTTGAACGATTTGTATCGCCGAATCATCAACCGAAACAATCGTCTAAAGAAGTTGATTGAGCTTAACGCGCCAGAAGTTATTCAGCGCAATGAAAAGCGTATGCTTCAGGAAGCTGTTGACGCTTTGATTGACAATTCAGCATCACGCGGTCGCGCAGTCAGCTCGACTGGTGGTCGTCGCAGCTTGAAGAGCTTGAGCGATATGCTAAAGGGTAAGCAAGGTCGCTTCCGTCAGAACCTTCTTGGTAAGCGTGTTGACTATTCTGGTCGCTCGGTTATCGTGGTTGGTCCAAAATTGAAGATTAACCAATGTGGTTTGCCAAAGCAAATGGCGCTGGAATTGTTCAAGCCGTTCGTGATTAGCTGGCTGATTAAGAATGAATTTGCGCACAATATTCGCTCGGCTTCACGTCTAATCGAAGCTGGTGAAGCGGTAGTTTGGGACGCGCTGGATTCAGCAATTGAAGGTAAGTATGTATTGCTTAACCGCGCACCAAGTCTGCACCGTTTGTCAATTCAGGCTTTCCAGCCAGTTTTGGTTGAGGGAAAAGCTATTCAATTACACCCATTAGTTTGTGCCGGATTTAACGCCGACTTCGACGGTGACCAGATGGCTGTTCACTTGCCACTATCAAAAGAGGCTCAGGCTGAAGCTCGTGAATTGATGAGCGCAACTGCCAACTTGTTGAAGCCTGCCGATGGTGCGCCAGTGCTGCACATTTCGCAGGACATCGTGCTTGGTAACTATTACTTGACTTACGATAAGCCACAAGCTCAGACTGACAAGGTTAAAACTTACAGCTCTGTTTACGAAGCAGAAATGGCTTACGACAATGGCGTAATTCAATTGCAAACCCCAATTCGTATCTTTGCGAAAGGTAAAATGCGTGAAACAACTTTGGGTCGCGTCTTCTTCAATGAGATTCTGCCTGAAGATTTCCCATACGATAACAACGTTCAGACCAAGAAGCAGCTTAAGAAGGTGTTGGCACAAATCTTTAACAAGTACGGCGCTGAAGAAACCGCTAAGATTGCAGACCGCATGAAGGGTCAAGCCTTCCGCTTTGCTACGGTTGCGGCTGTGTCAACTGGTATGACCGACTACGTCCACTTCGAGGAAATTCCTCAATTTGTGGCTGAAGGTGACGCTAAGGCGGCTTTGATTTCTGAGCAATTCGACCAAGGTTTGATTACTGAGGAAGAGCGATACAACTTGACGGTTAGCGCATGGCGAAACGTTGACAATAAGATTACGGCATTCCTGAAAGACCAATTGGCGCACATGGACACCAGTATTTCTATGATGGTCAACTCTGGTGCTCGTGGTGATATTTCCAACGTGAAGTTGGCGAGCGCGATGATTGGTGTTCAGATGGACGCAACCAACCATGAGATTGAGCTTCCAATCCGCAGCTCGTACACCGGCGGTTTGTCTAGCCTTGAAGCCTTTATCGCAACTCGTGGTGCACGTAAGGGTCTTATTGACACGGCTCTTAAGACTGCCGACTCGGGTTACTTGACTCGTCGTTTGGTAGACGTTGCGCAAGACGTCTTCACTGTTGAAGATACTGATGGCGACGATGAAGGTTACGCAATTTACCGATCAGAAACCGAAGAGACGATGATTGACTTTTCAAACCGTTTGGCTGGTCGTTATGCTGCTGAAACAATTCCAGGTCACGTCAATAAGAACGAATTGATCACGCGTGAAATCGCAGATTCAATTGATGACGACGAAAGCGTTGAAAGCGTTAAGATTCAGTCTGTATTATCAACAAATAACCTTAATGGCATTCCACAGCGAAGTTACGGTATTGATATGTCGACTGGTAAATTGGTTGGCAATCATCAGCCAGTCGGTGTTATCGCCGCTCAGTCAGTCGGTGAACCAGGTACTCAGTTGACGCTTCGTACCTTCCACAACTCTGGTGTTGCTGGTGGTGACATTACCCAAGGTTTGCCTCGCGTTGAAGAATTGTTTGAAGCGCGTACGCCAAAGGGTCAAGCATTCATTACGGAAGTTGCTGGTTTGGTTGACGTTTGGGAGGATGGCAAGAAGTATATCGTTCAAATTACACCAGAATCTGGCAAGGTTGAGCGATTGCCATTAGAAGGACGAACCGTTGTGGTCAAGGCTGGCTCAAGCGTTAAGGCTGGCGATGTCTTGGCAACTGGCGAGAGCGACACTCGACCTTTGATCGCGCCATTTGACGGTGTGATTGAGTCGGCTGAGGATACTTTGGTGATTGCGGCAGAGGCTGCTTCGCCAACTCGCTACGAAATCCCAGGCAATATGCAATTGGTCGTTAAGGCAAACGATGTTGTCGAGGCTGGCGATCGATTGACAGCTGGATCATTGAACTTGCACGATTTGATGCGACTTAAGGGTGTTGAGGCAACTCAGCGCTACATCATAAACGAAGTTCTGCGAATTTACGCCGCTCAGGGTCAGGACGTGGCTGATAAGCACTTGGAGATTATTGTTCGCCAAATGTTTAGTCGCGTACAAATCGAAGATGCTGGTGATAGCGAATTTGTGACTGGCGACATCGTTTCTAAGGCCGCTGTGGTTAATGCAAATAAGCAATTGGCTGCTGAAGGTAAGAACTTGATTAGCTACACACAATTGCTACTCGGTATTACGAAGGTGTCAATCTGGAGCGACTCATGGCTATCGGCCGCATCCTTCCAGGATACTACTCGCGTCTTGATCAATGCTGCTGTATCTGGCCGAGCCGACCACTTGCACGGTTTGAAGGAAAACGTCATCATCGGCCGCAAGATTCCAGTGGGAACTGGTGCTGTTGAAGAAGATGAAGAATTCGAAACACCGAGCGAAGACGAATTCGTCGAAGAGGAAGTCGCCGCTTAATAAGTAGGCTTCGCAACTACAGGAACCGCCTCAATTCCGGGGCGGTTTTCTATTGATTATTTATAAGAAAAGTTGTATAATACGCATACACTAAATGAAGGTGAAATGTTCAGCTTGATTGTTAAGAAAGAGAGATTCGATTGTGAGTGAATTATTTATAGCCAAGACTATGCCTGAAAAGGATTGGAGCCAAGTGTCAAAGCCAAATGGCTGGGACGATGTTGCCTGCGGGCGAATCATAACAGATAACAATTTGGGTGTTTATGTAGCCGATGCTCGTCAAGGAGATGTTAATGGGAAAGCTACGATAATCTTGCCTCAGTGGTCTGATGGCACGCTCCATAATCCATTGTCTCAGGAGCGGACAAAAGCCACCGCAGCTATAGAGGGTGGTGTGGTGCTATATGTAGATAACCCAGGTGTTGAACTTGATTTACCGAAGATGCCTGGGTATATTAAGCAAGCACTTCTGTCAGGGGATTTTAAGCCTGGCGCCATAAAACAGTGGGATGCTATTGCTCAAGGATTGGACTATGCTGGTCTGGATTTTGATTCAGTTAGTCGTGTCCTGGGGGCGTCGCTTGGAGCTCACGTTGCGTCGGCTATTGTGCATACCGCACCGGGAGAAGTTCATCTGGAGCGGCTGGACTTATGGGAGACGGCTGGTCTTGATGAAAAGAATAATTTTTTACGGTTTGTCGCTAATTTTTTGGTGCACGGCGGTGACGGGTACGCGGATATATTGAAAAATAATCCCGAATGGATTGCTTATTTAAGAGACATTAATGGCGCAAAGGAGTTGGCTAAGATTGCGATTCGTCGAACGGCTGGACTGTTTTATTATCCGTGGGCTATTAATCGTCATGATATCGGAAATACAATTATCGAGGCTAAGAATAGAAAAAAACCAGCAATTGACGGAGATACTGCTTTAACTATCTTAAACGGCACAGAAAGTAAAGTCAGTCCAAGCGAATTTAACGATCGTTTAGCGTTGCGATTGGCGGAGAGCGGACTTCGAGTTGTTAGACTGATGTCTGAAGGCGGCGTGCATGCGTCGCAGGATAATATCGGATGGTGGACAGAGGTGGAGCTATATTCTGAGTCTGAAGCTGTGTAGTTATCCTGTGTTTTTGTAGACAAAATCCTTATATTTTGGGTAGATATTTGACGTCAAGTGTGTTATAATTCCTCTCAGAGTTTCCTCTTTTCGGAGTGCGCGGTGGTTTGAATGTGTACAGACTGCAATCTCGGCGGAAAAGGTATAGACACGGAGAGGAGTTGCTGAATCCAAACCGTAAGGCAAATTGCCATAATTAGTAAATCAACCAAGGAGAAATTGGATGCCAACAATCAACCAATTGGTGCGCAAACCGCGCCAAACGGCTAAGAAAAAGTCCAAGTCGCCAGCACTAGGTCGTATTCATAACGCCCTAAAAACACGTTACTACGACCAGAATGCACCGCTTAAGCGTGGTGTTTGTGTGCGTGTGACGACTAAGACGCCAAAGAAACCAAACTCAGCTTTGCGTAAAGTTGCTCGTGTTAAATTGAACAACGGCTATGAAGTTTGGGCGTACATCGGTGGTGAAGGTCACAACTTGCAGGAGCACGCTGTGGTCTTGATCCGCGGTGGTCGTGTGCCTGACCTTCCTGGTGTGCGTTATCACATCGTACGTGGTGCGCTTGACCTTCAAGGTGTCAACAACCGCAAGAAGGGTCGCTCTAAGTACGGTACAAAGAAAGGGGATAAATAATCATGCCTCGTAAAGTTACCAAGAAATTGCAGCGTGAACTTAAGCCTGATCGCCGATATCAAAGCGTACTAGTTCAGCGTTTGATCAACAAGTCAATGCTAGACGGTAAGAAATTGGCGGCTGAACGCGCTGTCTACGCAGCCCTAGAAACTGCTGCCAAGAAATTGGATTCTGAAGATCCATTGGCAGTGTTTGAAAAAGCATTGAAGAACGTTAGCCCAAGCTTTGAGGTTAAATCTCGCCGCGTTGGTGGTGCTAACTACCAGATTCCATTCCCAGTTCAGGGACATCGACAATTGCACTATGCGTTTAGCTGGCTGGTTCAAGCGGCCCGCGCTCGTAGTGGAATGCCATATTCACAACGTTTGGCGTTGGAAATTGTTGACGCCTACAATGAAGCTGGTGCTGCCTTCAAGAAGAAGGAAGACACTCACAAGATGGCTGAAGCTAACCGCGCCTTTGCGCACTTTGCTCGCGGCTAATTGTTGCCCGAAAGCAAAATCAGAAAATCGCTCTAAACGGGGCGATTTTTTGATATAATAGAAAAAATTAGGAGGGAAGATGGCGAGTTTTTCGTTTGATATTGTGTCAGAAATTGACAAGGCTGAGATGAATAATGTTTTCATGCAGGCTGAAAAAGAAATCCAAGGGCGTTATGATTTTAAGGGGACGAGCGCGGCAATTGATTGGCTGGATGATAAAAAGGGTCTGAAAATTACCGGCGATAATGATTGGCAAGTTGATGCTGTTCTGGATATCGTGCGCAAGAAGTTGGCGGGGCGCGGTCAGTCAAGTAAAGTTCTGGATTTATCAAAAGAAAAAGTTGTTTCGAATCTGAAGACGACTTGGGAGATTCCGTTCAAGCAAGGTCTTGATCAGCCGACGGCGAAGCAAATTGCCGCTGATATTCGTGCTAATGCGCCGAAAGCTAAGCCGCAAATTCAGGGCGACCTCGTTCGTATTACTTCTGCGTCGAAGGACGAATTGCAAAAAGTTATTAGTTTATTGCGAGAAAGTGATTATGACACACCTTTGCAATTTGTAAATTATCGTTAGGATTGGAGCAGTATGAATCAGAAGTCAATGAAGAAATTAAAAATTGTAGCCATCGTTCTGGGTGTAGTTTTCTTGATCTCCGTTATAGTTGGGCTGATTGTCGTTAATAATAACCGCTCTTCCGGAGTTAGTAAAACCGCAAAGAAGAAGATTCAGAAGATTTTTGCCGAAGAAGATGCTAAGAATTTGCAAAAAGTCGTTTCCAAATATGGCTATTCAATTCGGTACGACAAGAGTATTTTTACTGGCGAAGGTCACGTCTTAAATAGTGATTCTAATGAAAAACAGTATAGTGCCACTACGTATGCCGATGACGAGCTGAAAGAAAGCCGTGCTTACGCGATTTTGCGATTGCATTTTAGAAAAGGCTCAGAAAAGCCGAATGAGGAAGAAGAGAAGTTCTCGTTTAGGAAGATTATGCCAGACTTCTCAATCGTAACTTCGCGCAAAAAGGCTTATTTTGATCGATCAACGATGTCTGAAGAATACAAGGACACGAAGAAATATTCAGATTTGGATTTGATGCTTCAGGGCGATATCAACAAGCAGAAAAAGGATAACCCAAACTTAAAATATCACACCAGCGACGCGACGATTTCTGGGCGCAAGTTTAAGAAAATGGTCGTCGATTACGGAAGCACTATTGACGGCAAGTGGCAGAAAACTGGCGAAAAAATAACTTATCTGACAATTCAGAACGGTAGGCCGTACTGGATGACGATTTTTGCATTGAGTAAGAATTCGTACACGCAGCCATACATTGACCAGATGGAGGCGCTGGTTGCTAAGGTTACTTTCCAGAATCCAGACAGTAGCTATTTGGTTAGGGCTGATGGCAATAATGAGGCGCAAGTGGCTTCCGCTACGATAGCTAAGACCGAAACTAAGGCGGAAAATTTCTCAGAAGATAAAGACACCACGAACACTTTGGATGAACTAGACGAAGATTCCGTTATTAAAGTGGTGGCAAGGAATCAAATTGCTACGGTCCGCGTGGGAACATATCGTTGTGCTGATATGATTTATACGGCGCAGAATGGCGCGAGTATGCAGCTGAATGGCTTGTGCACGGGTGGAATTGGTAGTGGATCGATTGTTTCTGACGACGGCTACATCGCTACAAATGGGCATGTGACTGAAGTTTCTAATCAGAGTATGATCATGGGTCTCAACACGGAGGATCATTGGAATAGATATTTGCGATTTGTAATGGACGCGGGCTATGTGACTCGAGATACGCTTCGTGATTTGGTGAATAAGGCACGAAATGGCGATCAGAGCGCACAGGCGGCGATTATAGGATTTATCGACCAAGTCCCCATTGATAATATACGCTCGCAAAATGATCGATACGATTACGTCATTCAGACCTCAAGCGAACCTATTGCGCGCGAAGATGACGGTTCGGGCAATCTTAAGTGGAAAAAGACGAAGACTAACATTTCAGCCAAGAAAATTGACGCGGAAGTTGATTTGAAGGGTCATGGCATGGATCTGAATAGCGACAAAAGTGATGTGGCGATTCTGAAGGTTGAAGGACGATTTCCAGCGGTGGAGTTAGGTGATAGTTCTAGGATTTCTAGAGGTGATCGAGTGACGGCGATTGGTTATCCAGCGATTGTCGACGACGGCGTAAATACGAAGAAGAGTAAGACTGTGCCAACCGTTACTCAGGGAGATGTTTCTGGTTCGGGCAGTGACGCGGGTGGTCATAAGCTGTTTTCAATGAGTGCGCAAATTGCGGCGGGTAACAGTGGTGGTCCAGCGTTCGATGAGGATGGCAAGCAGATTGGACTGAACACTTACGGCGGCTCATCCTGCGCGGATAGGAGCGAGCGCAATAATTCTTGTTTTGGAGAGGGGATATTTCGTGATATCGCCGATCTGAAAACTATGGCGAAGAAAAATAATGTTGTGTTATCGGCGAACGGCGAATTGACTAAGCTCTGGAAAGATGGCTTGGAGAGTTTTTCTCAAGGTAAATATTCTCAGGCAAAAGCTAAATTTGAGCAATTGGATAAAAAATATCCCGACAATTATTTGGTGGCGAAGATGATCGAAGTTTCATCCAATACTCCAGACGACTCTACGGAAAGCGAGGCGTCTAGCGCAGAAGCCAGTGCGAGTGAATCAGAAAATAACACTACAGTTATAATCGTAGTTGTGGTGATTCTTTCAACGGGAGCATTATTCTTAACAGTGTCAATTATCGCAATCGCCGTTTCTGTCAGTAATCGCCGCAAGATGAATGCCTATCCATATCCTGTCGCCGGGCAATTCCCGCAGCAACCTCAGTATCCGCAGCAGCCGTATCAGAAGCCAGTTCCGCCGCAACAGCAATATCCGCAACAAAATTACTATCAACAGCAACCTGGTCAATATCCGCCAACATACGCGCAGCCGCCTATGCAACAGCCTCCAGCTAACTATCAGCCTGCGCCGCCAACTCCGAACGACAACGAGTCTAAAAATCCTCCAGCTCAGAGCTAGTCAAAAACATAGATAACTGATATAATAAAACGCAAGAGTAGTTTTTTGGTGCCAAAAAATTGACCAAAAATCTCGGCAAATTAACGTAATATAAAGGAAAATTTATGGCAGAGACGCATGTTCCGCTAAAGAATTTTAGAAATATTGGTATTATTGCCCATATTGACGCCGGTAAAACGACGACAACTGAGGGTATTTTGTACCGCACTGGTTTGACACATAAGATCGGTGTGGTTCGTGGTGAAGGTGACGGTGCTACCACCGACTGGATGGCACAGGAGAAAGAGCGTGGTATTACTATTACGTCAGCTGCTGTGACTTGTTTCTGGAAAGATCACAAGATTAACATCATCGACACCCCGGGGCACATTGACTTTACTGCTGAGGTTGAGCGTAGCTTGCGCGTGCTTGACGGTGCAGTTACAGTCTTTGACGGTAAGATGGGTGTTGAAGCTCAGTCTGAAACTGTTTGGCGCCAGGCTAATAAGTACGGCGTGCCTCGTATTTGTTTCGTTAACAAGATCAACCAGACTGGTGGTGACTTCTACAAATCTCTAGAGTCAATTCACAACCGCTTGAGTAAGCAGGCTTTCCCAGTTCACTTGCCAATTGGTTTTGAAAAGACTATCAACGGTGTTGTCGACTTGATTGACATGAAGGCTTACACCTACGACGATTACACAGATCACGAACTTAAGGTTGGCGAAATTCCAGCTGATATGCTTGAAAAAGCTAAGAACGCACGTTCTTTGTTGGTTGAAAACGCCGTTGAGGCTGATGACGAACTTACTATGAAGTTCTTGGAGCAGGGCGAAGACGCTATTACCGTTGACGAGCTAAAAATGGCTCTACGCAAGCGCGTTTTGGCTGGTGACTTTTATCTAGTCACTGGTGGTGACGGTCGCGGTGTGATCGTTGAGAAGTTGCTTGACTTGATGGTTGATTTCTTACCAAGCCCGCTAGACGTTGATGAAATTTGGGGTAAGAATCCAAAGACTGGCGACGAAGTTAGCCGCAAGCCATCAGATAAAGAACCTTTGTCAGCTTTGGCGTTTAAGATTGCTGCTGACCCATTTGTTGGTAAATTAATCTTCGTTCGTGTCTATTCTGGCGTTTTGAACTCAGGAAGCTACGTACTTAACACGACGACTGGCGAGAAAGAGCGAATCGGACGAATTGTTCGTATGTTTGCTGACAAGCGTGAAGAAATTAGCAAGGTTGAAGCCGGTGACATCGCCGCTGTGGTTGGTCTGAAATCTACTGCAACTGGTAACACGTTGTCTGACGTGGCGCATCCAATTGCTCTTGAGTCAATTGAATTCCCAGAGCCACCTGTATCAATCGCGGTTGAGCCAAAGTCAAAGGCTGACCAGGAAAAAATGGCGTTGGCATTGCAGCGCTTGGCTGAAGAAGACCCAACTTTCCGAATTCATACTGACGAAGAAACAGGTCAGACAATTATGTCAGGAATGGGCGAATTGCACCTGGATATTCTTATTGACCGTATGAAGCGCGAATTTAAGGTTGAAGCCAACATTGGTGAACCTCAGGTTGCCTTCCGCGAAAGCATCAAGGGTCGTTCTGAAGTTCAAGGTAAGCACGCCAAGCAGTCTGGTGGTCGCGGTCAATATGGTGACGTTTGGGTTCGCTTTGAGCCAAATGAGACTGGTAAAGGCTTTGAATTCGTTGATGAAATTAAGGGTGGTGTGGTTCCTCAGGAATATCGCCCAGCTGTAATGAAGGGTATTCGCGAAACATTGGAAGGCGGTGTTATTGCTGGCTATCCAGTTGTTGATGTTAAGGCTACACTTTACGATGGTTCATACCACGATGTCGACTCCTCGGAATTGGCTTTCTCATTGGCGGGTTCGATAGCTGCTCGTGAAGGTATTAAGCAAGCCAACCCAATCTTGCTCGAGCCAGTTATGAAGGTTGAAGTTACTACACCAGAAGACTTCATGGGTGACATCATCGGCGACCTTAACTCACGTCGCGGACGTATCGACGCTATGGAAGACTTGATCGGTGGCGCTAAGTTGATTAAGGCGTTTGTGCCACTAGCAAATATGTTCGGCTACACATCGGACATTCGCTCGATGTCTCAAGGTCGCGCCGCTTCAACGATGGAATTGGCTCAATACGAGGAAGTTCCACCAAACGTTGCGCAAGAGATTATCGAAAAGCGAAATAAATAATCTCTACCTCATAAAAAATCCTCGGAGCGAATCCGGGGATTTTTATTTGGATAACTTTCGGGTCTATAAGTTTGGAATTGTTAGGTTTCGTTTGGCGAGTTCTTCTTTGATTCGTTTGGTTAATTTGCGTGCTCTTGTCGCCTGAATGCTATTTGTACTATATCTGTTTTCAATGTCTTCCAGTCGTTTGTCTATGGTTATTGGTTTGCCGTCTGGGCTAGTCGTCATGTCCGCTAAGTTTAAGATAAGCAATTCGTCCGTCCAATCGTCCACGTCAGGATCTCCGTGATTAAATACAGCTTCAGCCCAATTGAAGCCAGATAATTTTAGGATCCTGCCGCCTTCATGTTCGTGATCCGTCTGATTTTCAACAAAAGCGTAGGCAAAGTCGTGTGTCAGTCCCATTAAAAATAAGCTGCGCGCCACATCTTCTTTCATATTGAACACTTCGCGAGCCAGATTGTAAGATTTGTACGCCACTCCGCGCATATGAAATAATCTAGAGTCTGACAAACCAATGAATTTTGGGTTATTTTTCATGATGCTTGCGTGTTGCGACGGAATAAATTGATGAATTGTCGGCGAATTGGGCGACCGACGATGTTGCCGAATGATGCGCCAATTGCTACTGCTACGCCGATGAGGATTGCTCGCGCTAAGATGGCCAGGGCTGGCAGAAAGTTTGCGCTGTTTGGTGGATATAGGACGACGCCCATTAATCCGTTGTAAAGTGATAACCCTGGGACTAGCGGTACAATTCCCGCCGCAATAATCGCCAGAGAAGGGAATTTCCATAATCTGGAAGTCATAACTGCGACCAGCCCAATTACCGCCGCCGCGATACCGCTCGCTGTTACGATATCAAAGCCAAAACTCATGGCTAATCTTGAAATCCACCAGCCGAAAATTGCGATTAATCCAGAGATAACCATTCCTAAAAATCGAGAATGATTCCTCAGAACGAACGCCGCCGCGATAATTCCAGCGCCCAAATATTGCGTGTGTCCGTCCGCCAATGTCAATCGATCTGGTGTTGCTGGGAATGTTATGCCAAATTTTGTCGCAATGTATAATCCGACCATCACGCCGGCAATTACGCCGCCCGTCGCCATTACGACTTTTAACAATCTGGCGTTGGCAGTCATGTAATATTCGTCGATTGCGTCCTGAAATGCGCCGACAAACATTAATCCCGCGACTAATAAGACAATTCCGCTGATAACCAACAATGTCGCATTGACGCTTAGCCCCAGATAATTACTACACCAAGCTGCGCCCGCCGCCACCAATGTTACGAAAATCGCCACAAGAGCTTGTGAATAGAATAGTGGCATGCCGACGCGTCCCAGCCATCTTAATAATCCAGTCGCTAGGAATCCGAGCAGAAACGCGATTGACGCCATGAGTAAACTGCCGCCATATAAAATAACGGAACCCGCGCTCACCAATCCGCCCGCCGCGTAAACGACTAGTCGGGAATGTTCGGTGGGTTTTTTGAGTATTTGTTGCAATCGCTCTTCGGCTTCTTCCAGGGAAAGTTGCTTGCGACGAATGTCGAGAGCTAATAATTGCAATGCTTGAATCAACTGATAATTAGGATCATCAGGAACGATAACTCGCGCCATCGTCAAAGGTTCATGGCTGACTCCGCGGTCTTGAGAAATTGTCACCAAGGTGTAGCTCACATCCACATGAACAGGTCTGCGGCAATACGTCCGCGTAATTCCTTGCGCCATACGAACCACATCGCGCGCCACCACGCCCATACTCAGAAGCTGCTCGGCAATCGTCATAGCCAGGCGTAAAGCTCGCATATTCGGTGTCAAACTTTCGTCAATTTTCTCCAGATGATGCTCTGGCTCAAAGCTGTAAAGGTTAGCGACTCGGGCTAATGATTGCTCAATGAATTTTGGTACTTTTTTCTTCACAATATCTAGTGTAACAAATTTTATGCCAATAGAAATAGCCCGCCAAGAGAGCTCCAGCCGAGACTAAAAGTCTCAAGGCGAACTACTTCATTTCTTGACGGGCGGTTAGTCCTCGTCATCATCGCGCATGGGCGATGATGGGATGACGACCGCAAGGAGGATTGCTATAGCACTTATAAGTGCAACAAAGCCTCCTAGTGTATCCATTTTTTCTGGCTCGATGGGGGTAGCCCCAAGCGGGGTATCCATGCCCCCTAGATCCTTGAACGCGTATAGGGCAGGTAGTTCAGCTACCGGTATCCATAGAACGAATGGGACCAAGGAGTGGTCGTGTAGGAGCCATCTCCATGCGAGATGGCCCGCCAGTGGCAAAGCCACCGCTGTACAGACGACAGCCAGGGTCGCCGACATATACGTATCTCCCAGAATGATTAGCATCATTCCGGCTAGTGCCAGGGATGCGGTTGCGATTTTGAGTTTCAACATGAGATGACTCTCTCTCGAGTTGTATAAGGACTACTTTCGTTGACGGGATTGTCAACAAAAGTCTGTATTAATTTATGCCACACTTGCGTAAAAAAAGTCAACATCAGGAGGAGATTAGTCAACTTTCTCTAAAATAATGCCCGTTCTGGCTGGTAAGTAAACTTTAAGATTGTGGCTGTTATCAGCTGGGGAAGTGAAAAAACGGGAATTATGGTCTATTCGCTCCTGCCCGCCGAAGTTCTTATCGTCGCTACTTAACGCCAATTTATAAGAGCCAGCTTCTGCGGGTACCGCGTAATCTGAGTGGGATTTGTCGGGTGAAAAATTGATAACAAATAAAAAGTCGCCATGCATAAAACTTACCGTGTGATCAGATTGGCGAACCGTCAGGTGCTGAATGTCAGAATTATCAATTTGCCCAATAACCTTCATTAGAGCCGCGTCAAAATCTCCCAACCATTGATATTTTAAGAAGCCATTGTCGCGTAAATTCCATTGCCGACGAGCGTGCTTAAACGACCAATTATTACCTTCACGCGGAAAATCAATCCATTCCGGATGCCCGAATTCATTGCCCATAAAATTCAAATAACCGCCGCCATGCAGTCCCGCGGTCATCAGACGAATCAGTTTATGTAGCGCCACGCCACGCTCAACCGTTAAGTCTGGATCAATTTTATCCATGTGCCAATACATATTTTTATCAATAAGTCGGAAAATCAGCGTTTTATCGCCGACGAGCGCTTGATCGTGGCTTTCGGCGTAATTGATGACTTTTTCCTCTGGACGATGCGAACTCAAAGTGTAAGCCAATTGCCCCAAATCCCAATCTTCATCATTTTTCTCTTTCAGAGTTTTTATCCATAAATCCGGCGCGCCCATTTGCAAGCGATAATCAAAGCCCAGCCCGCCGTCCTTTGTCGATGCGCCAAGTCCAGGAAAGCCACTCATTTCTTCTGCAATTGTCGTGGCGTCAGAACGGATGGCGTGAATTACTTCATTTGCCAGCCGTAAATAAGTGAGCGCGTCTTTGTCGACATTATCGCGGAAATAATCATCATAACTAGTGAAACTTTTCCCGAGTCCGTGGTCGTGGTAAATCATACTAGTTACACCATCAAACCTAAATCCGTCAATGTGATATTCGTCCAGCCACCAACGGCAATTGCTCGCCAGAAAATGCAAAACTTCTGGCTTGCCGTAATCGAACAGCCGCGAACCCCATTCTGGATGATTTGTTGGCTTGAAATATTGTGTCGGATCGCCGGCAAAATTGCCCAGACCTTCGACTTCGTTTTTGGCGGCGTGAGCGTGGACAAGGTCAATGATGACGCGCAGTCCCATTCCGTGCGCCGTGTCGACCAATTTCTTAAAATCGTCGGGCGTGCCAAATCTTGACGAAACCGCAAAAAAGTTGCTGACGTGATATCCGAAACTGCCGTAATATGGATGCTCGGCGATTGCCATAAGCTGAATGGTGTTATAGCCGGATTCTTTGATTCGCGGCAAAACCTCCGCGGTGAATTCGCTGAAGCTGGCGACTTTTTCCTGTTGGTTGCTCATACCAACGTGCGCTTCGTAAATCAGAGGAACTTTTGGCTTGGGCGGGGTTTTATATTGCCAATTGTAGGGAGTTTTTGGCAACCATACGACCGCGGAGAAATCGACAGAATTTTCGTCTTGGACGACGTAATTTGTGTATGAAGGCAGCCGCCAGCCGTCGCCACCAGACCAATAGACACGCAATTTATATTTCTGTCCGTGGCGAAGTGAATTTTCAGGAAGATTTATGCTCCATTCGCCATTTTCGCCACGACTTAAGGCGAATTCCTCGCGCTCTTTCCAATCTGAAAAATCGCCAATTAAGAATATTCGAGTGGCGTTCGGCGCCCATTCTCTAAATGTCCAGCCAGTATCCGTTTTATGGAGTCCGAAATGTAAAAAACCCATCGCGAATTCGGCTGGCGTCTTGCCGCTTAAAACCGTTTTCAGTTTCGAAGAAATATACTTCTCACGCGCCTGAATTGTGGATTTGTGTGGGGCTAGCCACTGGTCCAAATCAACGAGGGTTTTACTGCTCATGTTTCTAGTATACAGCATACGGAAGGGGCTATACTTGTAATATCGATTAAAGTTGTATAATATATAGCAATATGGAGCGCTCAAAGCCTAATACGGAGTCTAATTCTCCCGAACTGTTCTCTGATGAGGACTGGAGGCGAATTGCTGGCGCGAATTTATTGCTCGACGGGGAAGGGGAAAACGACGAGATTGCAATTGCTGAGATAGAACAAGCTGCGCACGCTGGCGATATTGAGGGCGAGAAGGTTAGAGTTGTTGGATATAGTCAATCCGAAGAGGATAATTCGTATCGTCTGCAGTCAGTTGAGGGTGTGGCGGATTTGATATCTCCCATGGAAATTGATCCTGAAATTCCAGCGCCGTTTGCGATTTACACCAAAGAGATGGCTGCTTTGTGCGTGCGAACTTCGCAGAAGGACTATTATTTTCCGCTTGACAAGCAGGCGATTGTATCAATAGAGTTGTTACCGGACGATAGCGGCGTTCCTCGGTGTGTGCGTAAATTGCGCCACTATGCTGACAAAATCGAAGAAGTTGCTGGTGTTGGTGATATTCAAGATGCGGAGTCGAGGCGGCTTTTGATAGATGAGATAAATGACGTTTTGAATGAGATTCCGTATGATGACGGAATTCAAGTGAAATGCCAGGCTTATAAGGTTAAAATTGACGGCAGAGAAAATAATGTAGAAGACGCTAATTCTGCGGTTTTATCTGGATGGCTACCGAGTTTTACGTGGCGTGATGATCGTCCTGTATTGGAAATGTTTGATATTAAAAATCGATTTACGACTTTTTGTGTAGATATGAAAGATGTGCTTGATATGGCGCCAATTGATAAAGAGGAGATTGGAGCCTCTATTGATTTATTTGAAACGGTTTTTAATGACGATTTTCAGGAGACCGCTTGGCAGCTAGCGACGGATCTTTCTTACGTTGACGAGTCGGAGTTTGATGAAGTGTCAAGAGAATATACCCAAACATTAAACGACCAGTTGTCTGAGTTCTCTGCGACAAAACTTTATGGCATTAGCACCGTTGGCTTTACCGGTTTTGCATTGGCTCCTGATGCTACGAAAAATAATGAATTACAGTATGAATTTATGGACATTTCTGGGGCGTGTATTGATGGGATGTGTTTCGTTAGCTACCATGATAAATTTTACGCGGCGATTGAAATGACGATAGATGATGAATCTGGAGGCTTTACGAAGAAGATTTACGTGATGCCCGACAGAGATAAGATTATTCGCTTGGAAGGATTTGATGATGAAGCTGAAGAGCTTAAAATGGCGGTAAATGAACTTCATAAAATTGCAAATTTTGCAAGTGAAGTAGTTAATGATGAGTGCTTCTATAAATTGCCTCTTGATGAGCAGCTTGATGTATTGAGTCAGTATGAATGCGCCGCTCGTAATGTAATCCAGGATATTAGCAGAGTGCGGGAGTTTAAGGGCGAATGTGTAGTTTCGGCGTACCGGTGTTTACCTGGCGATTTGCTGAATGCGGTTTCGTGGAATGATGTTCCACTAGAAGAAGTGAATAGCCGTGAATATGTTGAAGAATTTGCGCTGCGGGCGGATAATTTGGCGATCTGGAATCCAGAAATTAACGATAGGCCGGATATTGACGGTCGAATATTAAGCGTGTCGGAATTGCCGCTTAGTCGTGGCGAGCCTGTGCTAATAGTTAATAACACGGAAGAGAATAAATATTACTTGGTACGATGTAGTGATGTGATTAGCTTGTCGCGAAACGATCCGTCGACTATTTCGTGATATAATCAAACAGATTATGCAGAAAAAATCTTTTTCTTTTGAGATAACTTCACGATTTAACGACACGTTGGCACGAACGGGAATTATTCACACGCCACATGGAGATATTAAAACGCCGGCGTTTATTGTGGTCGGAACTAAGGCTAATGTTAAGGCGATGGTTCCTGAGATGGTGAAGGACGTTGGTGCGCAGGCGGTGCTGGCGAATGCTTATCATTTATATCTGCAACCGGGGCATGAGTTGATTGAAAAGGCTGGATATCTTGGCAAATTTATGCACTGGGATGGCCCGACTTTTACGGATAGCGGTGGTTTTCAGGTGCTGAGTTTGGGCTCTGGCTTTAAGAAAGTTTTGGCGATGAGTACTGATGTCGATGAAGAAATTGCGATTGCTAAAAAATCATCGCGTCATGCTTGGGTGGACGAAAACGGCGTGATGTTTAAGTCGCATCTGGACGGCTCTTATCATAAATTTACGCCAGAATTGTCCATGCAAATTCAGGCTGGAATTGGCGCTGACATTACTTTCGCGTTTGACGAATTGACCTCTTTGATTGATCCGTACGAATATCAAGTTGAGGCGCTGGCCAGGACGCATGCTTGGGCGGAGCGAAGTTTGGCGGAAGTCAAGCGCCTAAGGGCGGCTCGTCCAGATAAGCCGTATCAAGCGTTATTTGGCGTTTTGCAAGGCGCGAATTACGAGGATTTGCGAAAGCAAACTGCCGAGTTTTTGGGCGCGATGGATTTTGATGGCTATGGAATCGGTGGCGCGTTGGAAAAGGAAACTATGGCGCAGACGATTCAGTGGGTCAATCAAATTCTGCCTGAGAATAAACCGCGTCATTTACTGGGAATTTCCGAGCCTGATGATATTTTTGCGGCGATTGAGCAAGGAATTGACACCTTTGACTGCGTGAGTCCGACGCGAGTTGCTAGAAACGGCGCCGCTTATACGCCGTTTGGTCGAGTCAATGTGCGTGGCCAGAAATACCGCGAGATGTTTGCGCCGATTATGGATGATTGTGATTGCTATACTTGCAAGAATTACACGGCGGCTTATCTCTGTCATCTTTTGCACGCCCGCGAGTCGTTGGCTGGAACGTTGTTGTCAATCCATAACGAGCGATTTATCGTTAAGTTGGTTGATGATATTCGCGCCAGTCTGGAGGATGGGACTTTTTACGAGTTCCGCGATTCGTTCCTGGCGAAGTATTATAGTAAGAAATAGGCTATTTACAACTGATTGGAAAATCGTTATAATTAAACTCATACGCCGTGAGGTCTTTTTTATGGACTGTACCCGCGTGAAAAATAATAATTAAATTAAGGAGAACTTCTACAAATGGCAGATGCATTTGACCGAAGCAAACCGCACGTTAACGTTGGTACAATGGGCCACGTTGACCACGGTAAGACTACGCTGACTGCTGCGATTACTGCAGTGTTGGCAAAGCGCCTACCAAGCGCAGTTAACAAACCTGTTGCGTACGACCAGATCGACAACGCACCAGAAGAGAAGCAACGTGGTATTACTATCGCGTCTTCACACCAAGAGTATGAATCAAAGAATCGTCACTATGCACACGTTGACATGCCAGGACACGCTGACTATGTCAAGAACATGATCACCGGTGCTGCTCAGGTTGACGGTGCGGTATTGGTTATCGCTGCAACTGACGGCCCAATGCCTCAGACTCGTGAGCACGTTTTGCTTGCAAAGCAGGTTGGTGTGCCAAAGATTGTTGTCTTCTTGAACAAGATGGACATGGCTGACGAAGAAATGGTTGAGCTGATCGAAGAAGAAGTTCGCGAACTTCTTGAAAAGAACGGCTTCGACAAAGACGCTCCAATCATCAAGGGTTCTGCTCTTAAGGCTCTTGAAGGTGACGAGAAATACGAAGACGCTATTATGGAATTGGTTGACGCAATGGACAGCTACATTCCAGAGCCAGCACGTGACATGGACAAACCATTCATTATGCCAATTGAGGACGTCTTCTCAATTAAGGGTCGTGGTACAGTAGCAACTGGTCGTATCGAGCAAGGTGTTGTTAAATTGAACGACGAAGTTGAAATCGTTGGTTTGAAGCCAACTCAGAAGTCAGTTGTAACTGGTATTGAGGCCTTCAAGAAATCTCTTGACCAAGGTCAAGCAGGTGACAACGCAGGTGTCTTGCTACGTGGTATTGAGCGCAGCGACATTGAGCGCGGTCAAGTTTTGGCAAAGCCAGGCACAATTACTCCACACACTGAGTTTGAAGCTGAAGTTTACATCTTGAAGAAGGAAGAAGGTGGTCGCCACACTCCATTCTCAAAGGGCTACAAGCCACAGTTCTACTTCCGCACAACTGACGTTACCGGTGAAGTTGAATTGCCAGCTGACAAAGAAATGGTTATGCCAGGCGACACTGTAACCTTTAAGGTTAAGTTGCTTGCACCAATCGCTATGGAGCAAGGTTTGAACTTTGCTATCCGCGAAGGTGGCCGTACAGTCGGTGCTGGTGTTGTTACAAAGATTAACAAATAATCTTGATAACACAAGCCTAATTAAATCCCCCGAACTTTCGGGGGATTTTTTGATTGCCACTGTACTATATATCTAATCAAGGAATCTTGTGTCAAAACATTTTTCAGAAAGATCAAGCTCATATAGAGGATAGCGCGGGCCGTTATTATCTTCCTCGTTTACAGATGTAGTCTTTGTGATTTCCAAAGCAACCTTCTCTCCGTCTATTGTATACATAAATTGAGGGAGGCACATATGCTGCTCATTTTCATCGATAAAATGAGACACGGGTTTGGTAAATTCTCCTACGTTCTTGCTTTTTTCTTCGCATTTGTCTAGATCCTTTGTGATTTCAGTTGAGGGGTAACTATACTGTGTGTATAGTGTATTTGTATTGTCTAGGAGGTCTGAGATACTGGGCGTTCTTTCTCCTCCTCGAGTCTTTTCGATTAAGTCCATATTATTAAACCCAAATCTAACTAAGTCTTTGCCGTCACAAAAATATACTGAGCAATCATATATTCCAGGGACGCCATATTGGCTGTTTTGACAAAAGGCTGTAAACCCTTCGCGAACACTGTCTTCTGAGTAGTACATTGAGTTCTTGCTTAAGTCTATGGCACTATCTCTTTCCTTCTTATCCTCCGATGAATTTTCAGTACTGTCATTTTCCGTCTGAGGTGTGGTAGTCTCATAGCTGCCGTATGGAGCTGGACTTGAACTTCCAGCATCAACTCCTTTCTCGCCTGCGCATCCGGCTAAGAAGCATGACGGCAGTAAAGCGAACACTGCAAGTGCTCGCTTTACTTTGTCGCGTGGCGCTTTTTCTGCAAACATTCTTTTTTCCATATATCCTCCCGTTGATAATATATAAAAGTTAATAAATTGCCAATATTATACATATTTTTTGCCGTAAAGTAAAATTAATTGACAAAGCGGTAATGTTTATGGCAGAATAAAGACATCTAATATAAAACAGAAAAAGGAGATTTTGGTGAATAAACAGAAATTGCTAATTGTTGGCGGAGGCGGAATGGTCGGTGCGACGGCGGCTTATGCGTGCGCATTACGTAGTGTCATCGAAGAGATTGTGTTGATTGACCGTAATGAGGATTTAGCTTGGGGTCAAGCAGCCGACATTAATGACGCGATGGGAATTGACAGAAATGTCGTGGTTCATACGGGAAATTATTCTGATATCAATGACGATGACATCGTTGTGATCACCGCGGGTGCGCCGCAACTTCCTGGGCAAACTCGGTTGGAGTTGATTGACGTTAACGCAAAAATTATGCGTGATATTGTGAAAAATATTATGGCGAATGGTGCGAAGCCGTATTTGGTGATTGTCAGTAATCCGGTTGATGTTCTGACTTACGTGGCGCTTAAGGAATCTGGTCTGCCGAAAAATCGCGTGTTTGGGACGGGCACGACGCTTGATACTTCGCGAATGAAGTCGTATTTGGCGGATGCGTTCAATGTCGACAGTAAAGCGGTTGATGCTTATATTCTGGGCGAGCATGGCGATTCATCATTTTCAACAATTGAGACGGCGCAAATTGGTGAAGTGCCAATTAAGGAATATCCTGGATTTACAGAGGAAATGATTGACGGAATTGAGCAGAAAGTTCGCGACCGAGCATATCGGGTGATTGAAACAAAGAAATCGACATATTTTGCGATTGGGTTTGTTGTGTCTAAGATTGTTTCGGCACTCCGAAAATCGACGCACACGGTTTATCCTGTTTGCTCTTTGGCTGAAGGCGAATATGGACTTAATAATGTTGTACTTGGATTGCCATCAACAATCAGCAGCGACGGCGTGAAGATTTTGGCGGGCTATCCGCTTACCGAGCGAGAAAAAGAATCACTGAATAAATCCGCTGGAATTATTGCGGAAATGATTTCTCATCTTGATAAAGCGGAAAATTGCTGATATAATCTCATAGTTAATAATAATTTATCTCGAGAACTCGATTGACTATAAATAGGGCAATTAGAGGTTACGAGATTGCACATAAGAGGAGGAGCTATGGCTCAAGATACAGGAATTAAAATTCGTATTCGTCTGAAGGCTTATGACCACAAAGTCATTGACCAATCAGCAAAACAAATTATCGACACCGCAATTCGCACAGGTGCTAACGTGGCTGGTCCAGTGCCTTTACCAACTCGACGCAGCACTTACACTGTCGTAAAGAGTCCGCACGTTTACAAAACTGGTGGTGAATCTTACGAGCGCCGCGTTCACAAGCGTCTGATTGACATTACAAACGCTACGCCAAAGACGATTGACAGCTTGCAGAACTTGAATTTGCCAGCTGGTGTTGACGCTGAAATTCGTATGTAATTTAACGATATATAAAATTTCCGCCTCTTGTATGGGGCGGATTTTTTATGCTATAATTCCATTTAGCTTATGACAAAACAAAAAACTCGTACTTATGCTCGCAATCGCTCGAAGTCTAGTGAGCTATTTAGTCGCAAAGGTCGCGAACGTATTTATGATAACGACGGCTCATTTTTCTTGAAATTGGTGGTTTTTGTGATATTAAGTGCGCTGTGGCTTCGTCTAAAAAATCCAATTGAAGTTGGCGGTTTGGTCGTCCAGGCCATTCCTGTCGGGCTATTTATTGCGTTGCTGCTGGTATTAAAGATTGAGAAATATCAATTCAATCGAAAAATTTGGTATGTCACGATAATTTTCATGGCAATTCTGACTTCGTTTACGCCGGTTGGCGTGATGATTTAGAGTCTGTCCTTATTGACAATAACGTGCGTAACGTGCTATAGTGAGGAAGTAATTTCTATTACGCGTAATATCAACTGTTCTCCTTGGTGAATGAGCAGGTCTGGTTATGAGCGGATGTTTACATTTAACGTTCTCCCAGAATCCAGAAACCGCACGTCATCAGGAGTATTTAAGTGGGAGTGAGGAAAAGTGAAAACACTTCTCGGTACCAAACTTGGTATGACCCAGCTCTTGGCTGAAGACGGCAAAGCCATTCCGGTAACGCTGATCCAAGCCGGCCCTGTCACCGTTACTCAGGTGAAGACTGTCGAAACCGACGGTTACAATGCGGTACAGGTAGCTTTTGGAGAGGGTAAGAACCTGAGCAAGGCCGTGGCTGGACATGTTAAGCCAGCCCAAGTGACCCCGAAACATATTCGGGAATTCCGTGTCGACCAGATTCCAGAGGATCTGAAAGTTGGCAGTGAAATTAATGTTTCCGCGTTTGAAGTCGGCGATTTTGTCGATGCAACCGGAACCAGCAAAGGTAAAGGTTTCGCTGGAACCATTAAACGCCACAACTTTAAGCGTCATCGTAAGACGCACGGTGGTAAAGGTAATACTCGTAAGCCAGGTTCAATTGGCTCGATGTATCCACAAAAAGTTTTCAAGGGTAAGACGATGGCTGGCCACATGGGTCACGAACGTGTTACTGTTAAGAACTTGGAAGTGGCATATGTTGATCCAGAGACCAATCTAATCGGGGTTAAGGGCGCTGTTCCTGGACCACGAAAGGGGCTGATTATTTTAGGAGGTAACAAGTAATGGCAGATTCAACCAAACTTCCTAAAGACATTTTTGCTGTGGAAGTGCCAAATCACGAATTGTTGAAATTGGCATACGACAGCTACTTGGCAAACGCACGCCTAGCTAGCGCTACAACCAAGCAGCGCGGCGAAGTTTCTGGTGGTGGTAAAAAACCATGGAAGCAAAAGGGAACTGGTCGAGCACGTTTCGGCTCAAGCCGTAACCCAATCTGGCGCGGCGGTGGTGTAGTATTTGGCCCACGCGGCAATGAAAACTATACTAAGAAGCTCAGTAAGACTGCTAAGAAAGTGGCAGTTCGCCAAGCTTTGACCGTAGCTAACGAGGCTAAGAAAATTGTCATCAAAGACGTTAAGACTACTGGCAAGACCAAGGAAGTCGCAACATTCCTAGCCGACAACAAGTTCGAGCGCCGTGTTCTGATCGTTGTAGATGAGAAGACGCCAGAACTTATGCGTGCTACAAACAATATTCAGAACGTTTTGGTGGTTCGCGCTAATTATCTAAGCGTTTATCACATTCTGAATGCGGATACAATCGTTATAACACCGAAAGCTCTACCTGTAATTACTGCATGGTTGGGTAAGGAGGAAGCGTAATATGAAACAGACGATTATTATCCCACGCGTTAGTGAAAAGGCTTACGCACAGAGCGCCAACGGTGTATATGTGCTACGCGTTCCACTTAACTTGAATAAGAACGAAATCAAATCAGCCGTAGAAGCACAATTTGGCGTTACTGTAGTTAAGGTTAAAACCTTAGTGCAAGACGGCAAGGCTGTACGCTTCTCGCGAGGCAAGAATCGTTATCCTGGCACAACAACGCGCAAGGATTGGAAGAAGGCTTACGTGACGCTGAAAGAAGGCGATAAGCTCGATGTGTTTGACGCAGTAGAGCAGCAGATGGAGGAGACCAAGTAATGCCAGTGAAAGCTTACAATCCAACCACTCCTGCTCGTCGCGGCATGACGAGTCAGGATTTGTCAGACATTACAACAAGAAAACCTCTTAAAAGTCTGATTAAAGCTAAAAAGCAAAATGCCGGTCGCAACAACCAAGGTCGAATTACTGTCCGTCATCGCGGAGGCGGCGTTCGTCGTCACTACCGCTTGGTGAACCACAATTTGCCAGCAGGCTTGACCTTGACGATTGAAGAAATCGAATACGATCCAAACCGCTCAGCTCGTATTGCTCGAGTTAAGGATCAGTACAATTTGTACCACTACATCTTGGCTGACACCTCAATGGTTAAGGGTAAAACTATCCGAACTGGTGAAGAAGCTCCAATTGAAGCTTCGAACCGCTTGCCATTGTCAGTTATTCCTGTTGGTACGATGATTTACGCTATTGAGTTAACCGCTGGTAAGGGCGCACAAATGGTACGCGCTGCTGGTGCTAAAGCTCAGTTGATGGCAAAAGAAGGCAACTATGCAACTATCAAATTGCCATCTGGCGAAGTTCGCAAAGTTCGCTTGGAAGCTACCGCTGCTATCGGTGTAGTCGGTAACGTCCAGCACCAAAATGTTAAGATCGGTTCAGCTGGTCGTAAGCGTCGCAAGGGTATTCGCCCAACCGTTCGTGGTGTCGTTATGAACGCCGCAGATCACCCACATGGTGGTGGTGACGGTGGTCGCCACGGTACCGGTAAGGCGCCACGTACTCCTTGGGGTCAATTGACATTAGGTTATCGAACTCGTCGCCGTAAAGGCTCGAATAAATTAATCGTACGCACGCGTCACGACGCGAAGAGGAAGAGGTAAATCACGATGAGTCGTTCATTAAAGAAAGGTCCATTCGTCGATGTAAAGCTAGCGAAGAAAATTGCTGCTCTTAGCCTTGACGATCGAACCGTTATTAAAACGTGGGCGCGCGCTTCGACTATTACACCAGAAATGGTTGGTCGAACGATTGCTGTCCACAACGGTAGAGTGCACGTCCCTGTGCTGATTACCGAAAACATGGTTGGTCATAAACTCGGTGAGTTTAGTCCAACTCGTAAGTTCCGTAAGCACGGCGGAAAGGATAAGAAGTAATCATGGCTGATACAACTTATACTGTTCGCGCTTACGCAAAAGGTGTCGACCAGGCACCGCGCAAGGTTAGCTTGGTTGCCGCATTGGTACGAGGTCGTACTGTAGCTGATGCGCTAGTTATCTTAGAACACGTTCCAAAGCGCGCTGCTAGCCCAGTTAAAAAGGCTATCGAAAGCGCTAAGGCAAACGCCATCAATAACCACGGCTTGGACGCTAAAAGTTTGGTAATTACGACTTTGAGCGTTACTACTGGTACACGTTTGCGCCGCTTTAAGCCTGCATCACGTGGCCGCGCTTTGCCATTCCAGAAAAAGACTTCAAATATTTTGGTTGAAGTAACTGGCACGGAAAAGCCAAAGAAAGCGCCTGCAAAAAAGGCCGAAGCTAAGGTAGAAGCAAAAACTACTAAGCCTGCAGCTAAAAAAGCCGCTAAACCGGCAGCAAAAAAGGAGGAGAAGTAAATGGGTCAAAAAGTGAATCCAATCAACTTCCGCCTACAGGTCAATAAGAACTGGAGCTCTCGTTGGTTTACGGCCAATAAAAAAGAGTTTGCAGAGGCGATTCGTCAGGATCACGAAATCCGCGAGTTGATTGAAAAGAAATTTGCCTCACGCCCAACTATCAATCGCATTGAGATTGAGCGTAGCGCCAACTTGATCACGATTACAATTCACACGGCAAAAGCTGGTGTTGTTATCGGTCGCGGCGGTGCTGGCGTGAACGAATTGAAGAAGCAGATTGAGAAGATTGCTGGTCAGGCTGTTCGTATTAACATCGAAGAAGTTCGTCGTCCAGAATTGGCAGCCAAATTGGTAGCTGAAAATATTGCTCGCCAATTGGAGCGCCGAATCAACTTCCGCCGTGCAACTAAAATGACCGCACAAAACACCATGAATGCTGGTGCTAAAGGTATTCGTATTGAGGTGGCTGGTCGTTTGAACGGCGCTGAAATGGCACGTCGCGAAAAGGTAATCGAAGGCTCAGTGCCTCTACACACCTTGCGCGCTGATATTGACTTCCACTGTGCTCGCGCTCAGACACCAGCTGGTATCATTGGCGTGAAAGTGTGGATTTATAAGGGAGAAAGGAGTCGCTAAATGCTGTTACCAAAGAAAACTAAGCACCGCAAAGTGCGTATTGGAAAAAACCGCGGTCAAGCAACTCGTGGCAATTACATCGCGTTCGGTGACTTTGCACTGCAATCACAATCAAATGAGCGCATCAACTCCCGCCAAATCGAGTCCGCTCGTCAGGCGATGACTCGTTACATCAAGCGTGGCGGTAAGATTTGGATTCGAATCTTCCCTCACACTCCAGTTACCCGAAAGCCACTTGGCTTGAAGATGGGTGGCGGTAAAGGTAACCCAGAATTCTTCGTTGCTAAGGTTAAGGCTGGTACTGTTCTGTTTGAGATGCAGGGAGTTTCAGAGGGAGTTGCTCGCGAAGCAATGCGTCTGGCTAGCCACAAATTGCCAGTCAAATGTAAGTTCATCAAGCGGGAGGACGCATAAATGGCTGAAACGAAGAAATCTGTTAAAGCAGCAGTTGTTAAGACGATTGACGATTTGAAGAAGGAATTGACTGAAAAGCGAAACGACCTACTTCAAGCAAAACGTTCTCACGCTGCTGGCGAATTAGTTAATCCAAAAGCGTTGCGTTCACTCCGAAAGGAAATTGCGCGCCTGCTGACACAAATTAATAATACAAAGGAGAGCAAGTAATGGCCCGACGAACATTGATTGGCGTCGTAACGAGTGCCAAGCGCGACAAGACCATCACTGTGACGGTCACCAGCCGCGAAACGCATCCGCTATACGGCAAGCAGTACACCGTGACTCGCAAATACACTGCTCACGATGAAACCAACGAAGCAGGTGAAGGCGACAAGGTGCAGATCGAAGAGACTCGCCCAATTTCCAAGACTAAGAGCTTCACTCTAGTTAAGGTGATTGAAAAGTCTCGCGGTTCTATCAAACTAAAGGACGAAGTTTCTGGCGAAACCAAGGAAGAGGCTAAGGAGGACGACAAATGATCCAACAAGAATCTCGCCTTAAGGTAGCCGACAACTCAGGTGCTAGGGAAGTTTTGTGTATCCGCGTGCTTGGCGGTACACGACGCCGTTACGCTCGCGTTGGCGACGTAATCGTCTGCTCAGTAAAAGACGCTAGCCCAACCGGTAACGTTAAGAAAAAATCTGTTGTTAAGGCTGTAGTTGTTCGTACTCGCGATCAAATTCATCGCAAAGACGGCTCAACAATCTGTTTTGACGACAATGCCGTAGTGATTATCAACGATGACAAGCAGCCAAAAGCTACTCGTGTCTTCGGTCCAGTTCCACGCGAACTTCGCGATATGGGTTACATGAAGATCGTTAGCTTAGCTCCGGAGGTACTCTAATGGCTCGAATTCACAAAGACGATACCGTAAAAATTATTGCTGGTAAAAATAAAGGTACAACTGGTAAAGTTCTAAAAGTTAACACCAAAGATCAAACTGTTTTGGTCGAAGGTGTTGGCGTTGGACATCGCCACGTTAAGCCAAGCCAGTACAATCCAAAAGGCGGCAAGAAAGATATTCACGTACCAATGGATATCAGCAAAGTCGCTTTGGTTGTTGATGAGAAATCAGGCAAAACCAGTCGGGTTGGTTTAGTAAAGAATGCTGACGGCGGCAAAACTCGTGTTGCTCGCCAAGCAAAAAATAAGGAGATTAAATAATGGCAGAAAAGAAAACTGTCGTGCCAGCTCCTCGCTTGAAAGCCTTGTATCAAGGAACTTACCTTAAGGAACTACAAGCCGAATTGAATCTAAAGAACGTGCATGAAGTGCCAGCTTTGGAAAAGATCGTCGTGAGCGTTGGTACCGGCAAAAAGAAAGACGACAAGCGTCATTTTGAAATTGTCAAAAACACTGTCGAGAAAATCACCGGTCAAGCACCAGTGGCTCGACGAGCCAAAAAATCAATCGCGACATTTAGCATTCGTAAAGGTATGGGCGCGCCAATTGGTGTTAGCGTAACTTTGCGCGGCGCTCGTATGTACGAGTTTATGGATCGTTTGATTAACGTTGCTTTGCCTCGCGTTCGTGACTTTCACGGCGTTGGCTTGAAGTTTGATAAAGGTGGCAATTACAATCTAGGCATCACCGAGCAATCGATTTTCCCAGAATTGACATTTGAGGAAACTCAGGTTTTGCACGGTTTGCAGGTCACATTTGTTATCAAGAACGGCAACAAGGAAGCTTCTAAGGCGTTGCTAGAAAAATTCGGCATGCCGTTTGAGAAGAAAGGAGGCGTCAAGTAATGGCTAAGAAATCAATGGTCGCTCGTGATAAGAAGCGTATGAAGATGATTGCTAAGTTTGCAGCCAAGCGTGCTGAGCTGAAAGAACTTGGCGACCTCGATGGTTTGCAGAAGTTGCCTCGCAATTCTAGCCCAACCAGGCACAAGAACCGTGATAGCATCTCTGGTCGCCCACGCGGCTACATGCGTCAATTCGGCTTGAGTCGTATCAATTTCCGCGAAAAAGCAGCCAAGGGTGAAATTCCAGGCATAACAAAGAGTAGTTGGTAAGAAGGAAAGGAGATTAGAATATGTCTATGCAAACTACAGACCCAATCGCCGACCTTCTGACTCGCATCCGTAATGCGAAATTGGTTGGCAAAACGGAAGTTCGTGTTCCGTCCAGCAAGATGAAGAAAGTCATCGCTGAACAATTAGTCAAAAACGGCTATTTGGTAGATGTCAAGCTGGAAGATGCTAAGCCTCGCGGCGTGTTGGTAGTTACTATCAATGAAAAAGGAACTAACAGCACTATCAACGAAATTACCCGCATCTCAAAACCTGGTCGTCGCGTTTACGTCGGCGCTAGCGAGATTCCAAAGGTAAAGAGTGGCCGCGGTTTGGTACTTATCTCAACATCAAAAGGTGTCATGACTGGCACTGAAGCAGTCAAGGCTAAACTTGGTGGTGAATTGTTGTTGAAGGTTTACTAAGCCTCACGCAAATCAAATAAACGTCCTCATTGCAGGGCGTTTATTTTTTTATATCTATCTACGTAGAGATAGTATAATAGTGATGTGATCGATCTTAAAAATGTGTCTTATGAAACCAATAGTCGAGAATTGTTTAGTGATGTAAGTTTTGCTATTAACGCTGGAGATAAGATTGGACTAGTTGGCCCAAATGGCGCCGGGAAAACTACTTTATTAAAAATAATAAACGGAGATATCCAGCCTACATCAGGTGATATTATTTCGAGTGGTGAAGAGATAGGTATTTTACCGCAAAACCTGAATAAATGGCTCGATAAGACAGTTTATGATTTTATAGAAGAGGTGACCGGTGTTAAGTCGGCTAGAGAAGAATTTGATTATCAATGTGAGAGGTTAACTCAAGAGGCTAGTGAAAAGACGCTCTTAATTTATGGCGAAGCTCTGGAGAGGTATGAAAAATTCGAAGTAGCAAATTTTGACACGACGATTAAAAAGGCTTTATCACGAGCAGATATGGGTGACATTGATCCGGATAGATGTCTGAATACATTTTCTGGGGGACAGCGCACACGGATAGCTTTGGCGGCAGTTTTTGCGTCTCGTTATGATCTAATTTTGCTTGATGAGCCAACTAATAACCTTGATGACAGCGGAGTAATTTTGCTTGAAGATTTTATCGACAATTCGTCAGCTTCATTTTTGATCGTGTCTCATGATCGGCATTTCTTACGTAACACCGCAGAACGGATCATAGAATTGACTGGCGGCAAGGGTGTGAATAAGTATAATCTTGGTTACGATGAATATATTGAAGCAAGACGTGAAGCCCGTCAAGCAATGATTGACCGCTATGAGCAATATGAAAAGGAGAAAAAGCGACTATACCGCGTTGCGCGGGATGCGAGAATTCGTGCGAATTCGGCCAAAGCTATCCACAAAAAATCGGATAGCGATAAGTTAAATGATAATTTTCGTAAAGAGCGCGCATCTTCAAATATTGCAGGGGCGGCTGGAGGTGCGGAGTCTCGTCTGCGACAATTGGATGAACCTGAGAGAGTGGAGGATGAAATTGCTATTAAGTTTGCTTTCGATGAAGTATCGTCTAAGAAGCATAGCCTTATTTCTGTGCAATCGCTGAGTATTTCACATGATGGAGAGAAGATGATAGGACCCGTTACTTTTAATGTACATCCTGGCGATAAAATATTGATCCAAGGGGAGAATGGTTCGGGAAAATCTTCGCTCCTCAACTTTATTATGGGAAATAATACACCTGAGTATCATCGCGGAGAAATAAAAAAAGGCGAAAATGCAAAAATAATATACATGAATCAGTCGCAATCATTGCCACTTAAAGACAGCTCTCCTTTGGACAATTTGCGGTATTTATCGCCAAAACTTGAATTACACGACGCGATCAATATCTTAATTCGTTTTGGTCTAGATAAACGAACAATCTCTTCGACAAAAGCAATAGATCTCAGTGGTGGCGAACGGGCTAAAGTTTTGCTTGCTGCTATGTCAACGAGCTCTCCTGATCTCATCATCCTGGATGAGCCGACGAATAACCTTGATATTCCTACGATTGAAGCTTTGGAATTGGCATTAGGTCAGTATAAAGGAGGTGTTGTGATAGTGTCTCATGATCAAGACTTTATTGAAAATATAGGGATAACGGAGAAAATTAAAATATAAAAAAGACTTGATGGAATAGCTAAGAAAAGCTGCCAATCTTTCACAAGAACAGCTTGCTGAAAAATGGGAGTAACAAGACAGACAATAAGCAACTGAGAGAAGGAAATACTAAATGTTTGAACAAAAAACATTCGGCCAGAAAGTAATAGAATTTAATAAAAAATTATCTGAAATATCAATGGAATTACCGGATGGTTTTAAAATTATAAATCCGTTTAATGGAAGTCAAAAAGAAATAGTAAATGAAATTTCAACAACGTTCTACAAAAGGTTTTACAATGATTGTAATAAACGTCGTATAATATTAGGAAGTTCACCAGCACGTCGAGGAACAGCTGTTACGGGGGTGCCATTTGAGGATGCGGAACATCTTCAAAAAGAAACTGGTATTTTGATTGATAAGTTTTATATTAACAAATCATCTTCAGGTTTTTTATATGATGTAATTGAAAAATATGGTGGATGCAAAAAGTTTTATGCGGATTTTTATATGAATTTTGTCTGTCCTGTTGGTATAGTTAGGACCAATTCAAAGGGGAATGAGGTTAACTGTAATTATTATGATAGTAAAAAATTGCAAGAAACATTGTATTCTTTGATTGTTAGTTCAATACAGGCACAAATTGATTTCGGAATCGATACTTCTGTGTGTTATTGCATAGGAAGTGGAGATAATTATACATTTTTATCTAAAATAAACAAAAAATATAATTTTTTTGATGAGATTATACCTTTGGAACATCCGAGATTTATAATGCAGTATAATTCTAAACATAAATATGAATATTTTGAAAAGTATTTGACAGCTTTAAAGCAAAATCATAACAAAGAAAACATGGACACCATAAGAAAAACTATTAAAGCACGCACCTGGAAGGATGGTCAAGAAATTCGCCCAGAAGATCAGACTCTTCCGGTAAAACAGGTATATGCTTGGCTTTTTACTCACGATAATAAAATGGCCATCGTCTCTAAAGATGGTCGAAAGTGGCAGCTGCCCGGTGGAAAACCAAATAAGCACGAGACTTACTTACAAACCATCGTACGTGAAGTAGCTGAAGAGACGGGAATTAATACAGATAGCGTGTCTAGTCAGTATAAGTTCTTTGGCTATTACGATATCTTGGAAACAGATAACTTAAAAAATGATGACGAGTACTTGCAGCTTCGGGTTAGTTTGAAACTTAGTAAGAATGCCGATGAGTATATCTTACATCAACAGAACGAGGACGAAGAGCAAATGCAGGAAGAGCAGATACGGTATGCTAAATTTGTAACAGTTGATGAACTCACACAACACATTCCATGGGCAAGTGAGAGCGCAGAGTTGAAAGCCGCTATACAAAGTCAAATAAATTTTCCCGTATCACATTAGCGCATTTTTCGATCGCAACTTCATGCCCGAGTGAATATCCATTGCGCTTTAATTTCGGCAGTTCGCGCACTTCATGAAACATCATATTAAGTTCGGGTACGAAAAATAATTCCCGAAACGGCATACCTTTAAGTCGCGATTTCTCGTGTGACTCAGTTAAGATAACGCCAGAATTTTTTCCAAAAATCACTTTCTCGCGACCATTGGGAAAATTTATCACAAAACACGTCGTATATTGCGCTCGCCTATTTGTTTTACCTTCAAGTTTCTCTAGGCAATAATCTACGATTTCTTGATCGCTCATCTCGTGACCATTCCAGCGTCTTGTAAATACGCCAGGCTCGCCGTTTAATGCTTCAATCTCCATGCCGGAATCATCGGCGATAATTATCAGATTTTTATCTTTTTCATGTAAATGATTCCTTGTGTGTCGCGCCTTTAATAGGGCGTTTTGTTCAAATGTTGTGCCCGTTTCTATGCAGTCAGGAATTTGATAATCTAAATCTGCCAACGAAATAATTGACGTCTGCGGAGAGAATTTATGAAACGCGGCAACGAATTCTGCGTATTTGCCTGGGTTTCTGGTGGCGAAAAGTATAGTTGCTGTCATTGAGTATGATTATATCAATTATCATAAATATCGAAAAATTGCTAATTTGACGGCATTATAATATTATCGAACCAAGCAATGATAATTTCATCCATATACAAAACAGTCGATAATGACGGGCTAATCGCTCATATTTATGAACATTTATTAGCTCAATACGTTTTGAAGCGTCTTCAGGACAATAAGTTCTTCGTTCTGAGCGATATCATACTATCTGCAAAAACATATGGCGACACTTGTTTTATGGATGCCGAATTATATAGCTCAGAAGCGAAAAAGACATATGACGAGGCATTGCGAGAGTTTGATAAATTGGTCATTTCAGAAGATGAGATTTTGAGAGCCGCTGGCGAGTGTGGAATAGAAATGAATCGAAATATAGTAGAAGTCGACCGAAGTGAACTGAGTAAAAAGCTACGCGAAGTTCAGATTTCTCCGTGGCGTAAGCAAATTGATATGGCGTATCGTAAGGCTCACGACGAGAGCTCTGTTAATATGCTTTTTCGTACTTCGTATATAAAATACAGTAAAGAGTCTGATGATCTTTTTCGTGAATGCGTTCTGGAGTATTCAATTGATGAAAGTCATATACAGACGCCGGTTGATCAAGCTCTGGCGGCAATTGTTATGCAGATTGTGGCTCTCAATTTCTTGACGGTCGTGCGAGAAAAATATACAGTGTATGATCGTGGCGATCAGTGGTCGGAGGCATCAATTTCAGTTGGATACAGAATGTTTCTTGGACTATTGGAGAAAGATGACAAAATAATTAATCAATTAGGTTGTGATTTCTTAGAATATATAAAAAGCTTATCGTCGTTCGTCTTTTGTGATAATTTACAAAAAGCTCTTGTTCGATGCTCGGACAATCATAAACAGGTTATATTAAACAGGAGCACGCTAAATGCGATCCTTGGAGGGTGTGTTATTGGCGGCAAAGGTTGGTTGGAAATGGCGGATAGTGCTCGAATAAGGCAAATGATCAATTCAATCGAGTTGGATATATATGAGGTTAATTCGTAGCTTGAGAACCTTGCATTTTACCCCTAATCTGTGTTAAAATACTGAAGTTAATATTAAATCACACGAAAGGTGAGTAATGAGTCTGAGTCGAATCGGAAAACTGCCGGTGATTATTCCGGCCGGTGTGACAATCACGGTTGACTCTGGTGATGTGGTCGTTAAAGGACCAAAGGGTGAATTGAAGCAATTCATCACACCAGCAGTTGAGGTGAAAGTCGAAGACGGACAAGTCACGGTACATCCTAAGGACGAGTCCAAAATAGCCCGTAGTCAGCATGGTCTGATGCGCGCGCTAATTAACAACATGGTAATCGGTGTTACCAAGGGTTATGAAAAACGCCTAGAGGTTAACGGTGTCGGTTTCCGTGTTAGTTCAAGCAATAATGAGCTAGAAATGGCACTTGGATTTTCACATCCAGTCAAATACAAAGCCCCAGAAGGCGTAACTGTTACCAACGAAAAAATGATTATCGTTGTTAGCGGTATCAATAAACAACAAGTCGGCCAAGTTGCAGCGGAAATCCGCGCATTGAAGAAGCCTGAACCATACAAGGGTAAGGGTATCAAGTACGTCGACGAGCAGATTTTGCGTAAAGCAGGAAAGACAGGTAAGTAATCATGGCTGAAAATAAGAAGCTACTCAACCGCGCTCTTCGCAAAAACCGCGTTCGCGCTAAGGTTTCAGGTACGGCAGAGCGTCCACGCTTGACAGTTACTATTAGCAATTTGCACGTTAGCGCGCAATTGATTGACGATGTGGCTGGTAAAACATTGGCTGCAGCAACTACAGTTGGCACGAAAGCGACTGGCACGATGACTGAAAAAAGTGCTGCTATCGGTACTGAAATTGCTAAAAAAGCAAAGAAAATTAAGATTAGCGCAGTAGTGTTTGATCGCAATGGTCGTCAATACGCTGGCCGACTAAAGGCTTTGGCTGATGCTGCGCGCCAAGAAGGATTGGAGTTTTAGTATGGCAGAGCAAGCTGCAAATACTACCCCACGTGCAGAAGGTCGTCGACCTCGAAATCCACGTGGTGGTCGCCGCGATGACCGGCGAAATGTGCGCGATGACGCACCAAAAGAGTTTGAAGAGTTGGTAATCAACATTGACCGCGTTTCTCGCGTGGTTAAAGGTGGTCGCCGCTTCCGATTTAAGGCTTTGGTGGTTGTTGGTAACCGCAAAGACAAAGTTGGCGTCGGTGTTGCTAAGGGTGCAGACGTTCAAGCTGCAGTCGCTAAGGCTACATCAGTCGCTAAAAAGCACTTGATTGCATTGCCATTAAACGGCGAAACAATTCCACACGACAGCGAAGTTAAATTCTCTGGCGCACGCGTATTGATCAAGCCAGCCGCTCCTGGTACCGGTATTATCGCTGGTGGTGTAGTTCGTCAGATTATCGGCGTAACAGGTGTTCGTAACCTATTGACCAAATCTCTCGGTTCAACTAACAAGGTTAACATTGCTTACGCGACTATCGAAGCTCTAAAGTCATTAGTTCCACGCGATCAATGGCTAAGCGCTCAGCCTGTAAAAAAGGTTGCTAAAAAGGAGGCTAAATAATGAAGTACAATGATCTCCAAGTTTCAGCAAACAGGAATAAAAAGCGCGTTGGTCGCGGTATTGCTGCTGGTCAAGGTAAAACTGCTGGTCGCGGTACTAAAGGTCAGAACGCCCGAACAGGTAAGAAGCTTCGCGTAATGTTCCAGGGTGGTCAGCGTCCACTAGCTCAAGCTGTGCCAAAGGCTCGCGGATTCAAGAGCTTGCGAACTCCAGCACAAGTTGTGTACATGGATCATTTGAACACATTTGACGGCAAGACCGTTGACAATGCTTTGTTGTTTACTGAAGGCTATATTGCAACTCCTTTCCACACGGTTAAGGTGATTGCTCGTGGTGAATTGAAGGCTAAGGTTGACTTGAAAGTACAAGCTGCCTCAGCTTCAGTTGTTGCTGCCATCGAAAAAGCCGGTGGCTCATTCGAGAAAGTAGCTACACCTCTACGCCAAAGCGCGAAAGAAGCTGAAGAGAAATAATTTTTCTCGACAACGATAAATCCCCTTCAAAAGAGAAGGGGATTTTCTTTTGCCCTGATTTTTGGACTATTTTTCGCTACATTCTTGCGGCACGACTAGATAAATAGTCACATTCCTGTCGGCAGTGTCATCGCTACTATCATGATTGGCAATTTTTGGCTCAGAGATAATAATCTTATTCTCAGGAAAACCTTGCGAGACTAGACTTTGCTTGACTTTATCGGCGCGCTCCATGGCTAATTTTGTGCCAGCACTTGTCTTTGAACTTTCGTACGTCTGACCGACCAGCTCAATTGAAAATTCCTTTTGACTATTTGATTTGTATAGCGACCCCAGTTTAGCTAGTTCGTCAACGGCAATTCCTTCGTATGTATATTGCGTCGAATCCGCATTGAAGAAAACATTTTTAAAATTATATTTACCATTGTTAAGCGTAAAATAGCCGTCTTTCATGTAGTCATAGCCAGCTTTTCGAAAATCAGCAGACGTTAAACATTTTGAATTTGATTTAGCTAAGTTCTGCTTTTTGTCTTCGTTTTTCTTCTCATCCTTAGGCTTGGCCGCCTCTTTGCGCGAAATATTAGCGTCTTTTGAAGGAGCGGTTTTATTTGACACAAGAACAATTGCCACCACTATTCCGATTATCGCCAGCACTCCCACGATTGCCAATGTAACCCATAGCCATAATTTACTTTTCTTTGGTGGATAATTTTGGGGAAATTCTGGGTTTGGTGGTGGCGTAATTGGTGGAGTTGATGGGATTTCAGGCTGCTTTTGCATATAATACCTCGTTTACGTTAAGTTATTGACTCAATTATAACGCATACGCTTTTATGTTTTTAGTATGGAAATATTCGCTAAGGTAATGTATAATTAACAGAGTTAAGAATTGTTAGTGACTATGAGGGGCTAAAACATGAATTGGAGAATAATTTTCCGCTCGTTGAAAAATAAAGATATGCAAAAACGACTATTTATCGTCGTGGGAATAATCGTTGTTTATCGATTATTAGCGCACATTCCAGTGCCATTGGCTGAACCAACGCAGCTGCGTAACGCGATTTCGTCGGTACTTGGGCAATCTGACCTCGGTGGAATTTTGAACTTGCTATCTGGTGGCGCGTTGTCGAGCTTCTCTCTGGTGTTGGTCGGACTTAGTCCATTCATTACTGCCAGTATCATCATTCAGCTTCTGACCAAAGCCATTCCAAGGCTTGAGGAACTACATAAAGATGGTGAATCTGGACGTCGAAAAATTCAGCAATGGACACGCGTTATTACTGTGCCGCTTGCTATCGTCCAGTCAATCGCTTTCATCTTCATCTTAAGGCAAACAGTTCTTCAAGGCGGCAGTACGACATTAGCCGACCCGACGATGATGGAATGGATCGTTTCAATCACTTCAATGACGGCAGGCTCTGTTCTTCTGATGTGGCTCGGCGAGTTGATCACAGAGCAGGGAATCGGCAACGGTATTTCTATCGTAATTTTCGCTGGTATCATCAGCCAATTGCCACAAATGCTCGCGTCATTAATCTCATCATTGTTCAACACCTCATCTGGCAGCCTGAACGTCTTCAACTGGTTCACTCTCCCTGTAAACCCAGTTATGTTCTGGACGATATTAATCATGTCAATCGCCGGACTCATCGTCCTTTACTTCCTGGTTAAAATCAACGAAGCTCAGCGCATCATTACAATTAACTACGCAAAGCGCGTTCACGGAAACAGCAATTACGGCGACGTAAAAAGCATTTTGCCGGTTAAGTTGATTGCGGCGGGAGTTATTCCAGTCATCTTCGCGGTTGCATTCCTAAGCTTGCCGCAATTCGTTGGTCAAGTTATGAAAGCATCTGGTAACGCCAACCTTCTGCCGACCGCCAACAAATTGATCACTTGGTTCCAAGCTCCAAATGCGGGCTCGTTCACAGGAAGCACGGCTGAAGCGTTTATTTACCCAACGTTATACTTTATTCTGGTTATCGCCTTTACGTATTTCTACACTGGAATCGTCTTTAATGCTAACGAAATTGCCGAAAATCTGCAGAAGCAAGGCGGATTTATTGAAGGCGTGCGTCCGGGCGCTCAGACTGAAAAGTATCTTATGAGAACTGTCAATCGCTTGATTTTGTTCGGCTCGATTGTCCTGGGAATCGTGGCTATTTTGCCATTCGTCGCGGAATATCTCACGTACAATTTGACAGGCTTGCAAGGTTTGCGTTTGTCAATCGGCGGTACGGGAATCTTGATTGTCGTATCAGTTGCCCTTGAAACGCTGCGACAAGTCAACTCTCGTGCGCTGATGGTTACATATGACGACTTTGATCCAGACGAGCTGCTTGATAGTGACAAAAAGAAGAGTAAGAAGCGTCGTTTGTTTAAGAAAAAATAATTGACATTAAAATTCCCCGCCGAAAAGCGGGGAATTCTTTTTTTGTGAATGGATTATCGTATTTTGTAATCGTAAGATAGATTGTCGCCAACTTTTTTCTCATTTTGGCAGACTGGCGCAATTTCATTACTAATGTTATTTTCATCAACCATCTTACAGCTCGGAATTTCAAATATGTTGAATTGGTTGGTTGGGGAAATCGCTTTCCATCCGTCATCTTTCTTAACTGCAAACATTCGCGCCACAGAATTGCCGCAACCATAGCCCAGCAACAACTGTTTCTCGTCCTGGGAATGGGCAATTACCGCATCCACGCCGTTGTTATCCTTACAGCCCGACTTCTTTACGTCTGCCTTCAGAAAACCGCGAAGCTCTTGCGTGGCTGAATCGTTGCGAGTAACCGCTTTACCTCCTTCAATTCGAAAGCCCAAAGATCCCAAGCTTACAGATCCATTATCAACCTTTTCTACTGTTTGAGACGTCTTGTCGGAAGTTTGGTTGGCGTGTAATAAAATTACGCCAATAACTATCACTATCAAAGCCGTCACCAGACCAATTAACACTACGGTCATTATCTCATTCTTCGATTTTGCAACCTTAAAGTTTGCCGGTTTTTTCTTGCTTGCCATAAAAATCCTTATGTTAAATTTGATAACACAATTATAGCACGTAAATTTACGGCGAAACCTCTTGTCAAACTGTGTTTAGTACTGTATAATTGACAACTGTAACTTATGGCGAGTCAAAAGGAAGTCATCAAAATGGTAGGAAAGGTAGTGGAAGCACTGCCTAATACTCAATTTAAGGTGGAACTGGAGAATGGTCATAGTATCATCGCGCACATTTCAGGACGAATGCGTAAGCATTATATTCGTCTGGTGCCTGGTGATAAGGTTGAGGTTGAGATGACCCCTTACGATCTTACAAAGGGACGAATCAGCTTCCGCCTACGTGACGATCGACCTCAGGGTCGGTAGTTATAATATCAACGATAATCTCGGGTTTACTCGGGAAGGGAGATTTAAGCACTCTATGAAAGTTCGTGCAGGTGTGAAAAAAATCAGTCCCGATGATAAGTTCGTTCGCCGCAAAGGCCGACTATATATCATCAACAAGAAAAAACCTAAGAATAAGCAAAGGCAGGGTTAAGCATGGCTCGAATTGCTGGGGTAGTTATCCCAACAGAGAAGCAGGTGCAAATTGCGCTCACCTATATTTACGGTATTGGGCCAAAGCACGCTTCGAGTATCCTTGCGGCGGCTAAAATTGAGCCGACCACTCGGGTGAAAGATCTCACCGAGGCTGAAGAAAACAAGATTCGCGAAATTATTGACAGCGAATGCACCGTTGAAGGTGATCTCCAGCGCTTGGTGGCAAATAATATTAAGCGCTTGAAGGATATCAACGCCTATCGCGGTCTTCGTCACAAAGCAGGACTGCCAACACGCGGACAGCGGACTCGTACGAATGCACGAACTCGCAAGGGTCGCGCCATCGCCGTGGGCGGTACACAACCAAAAGCAGCAAGTAAGACCTAAAGAAAGGACTAAGAAATGGCAGACGCAAAATCTACCAAGAAGAAGCAGCGCCGATCAGTCCCAGCTGGTCAGCTGCACATTCAGGCAACATTTAACAATACTATCGTTACTTTTTCCGACAAGAAGGGTAACGTACTAACCGCTTCATCAGCTGGTGCATGTGGTTTCCGTGGAAGCAAAAAAGGTACAGCCTATGCTTCACAGGTTGCTGCTGAAAAAGCTGCTGAAGCTGCGAAAACTCAATACGGCTTGAAGTCTGTTGACGTTTTCGTGAAGGGTGTCGGCTTGGGACGTGATGCCGCTATTCGTGCGGTCAGCGCCTTCGATATCTCAGTAGAAAGCATTAAGGACGTAACTGGCGTGCCTCACGGCGGTGTTCGTCCACGAAAGGCACGGAGGGCATAATTATGGCACGAGATAATTCACCAATTGTCAAGCAAAGCCGCCGCGAAGGTTATGCGCTTCATCCAAAAGCACATAAAATTTTGGTGAAAAAATCTGGCATTCCAGGTCAACACGCACATGGTCGTCAGAATAAGCCAAGCCTATACGCTACGCAACTTCGTGAAAAGCAGAAGGTTCGTCGCTTGTATGGTCTAGTTGAGAAGCAGTTTGCTCGCTTGATGGACGAAGCAACACGCGCCCAAGAAGGTTTGGCGGGCGAAAACTTGTTGAAGCTATTAGAGCGCCGTTTGGATAACGTTGTTTATCGTTCTGGATTTGCCGTATCACGTCGCGCAGCTCGTCAACTAGTTAGCCACGGACACTTTGAACTGAACGGCCGACGCGTCGATATTCCATCGATTCGCGTTAAAGCTGGCGATGTCATCACGGTTCGTCCAAAGAGTACCAAGTCAGAGTACTTTACACGAATTGACGATGTAATCAACAATTCAGTCCAAGGTCCACTAAGCTGGCTAAAAGCTGATAGCAAGAAGCTGAAGATTGAAGTAACTGGTTTGCCAAAGCGCGAGGAAGCAGAAGCTGACATCAACGAGCAATTAATTGTTGAGTATTACTCACGATAAAAGAAGGGTTAGGGAAGAATTATGGCAAAAGCAATTTACAATCCAGCACTCGCGAGCGTTGATGATATTTCAGAAACCAGTGCTACTTTTCTAATCGAGCCACTTCACCCAGGCTACGGTAATACTCTTGGTAACTCATTGCGACGCGTTCTATTGTCAAGCGTTCGCGGTGGCGCGGTTGTGGCTTTCAGGATTGAAGGCGCAACTCACGAGTTTACTACTGTTGAGGGCATCAAAGAAGATGTTGTCGACATTATGTTGAACTTGAAAAACGTTCACCTGCGCGTATTTACTGACGATCCAGTTGAGCTACGCATTGAGAAAACTGGCGCTGGCGAAGTAACTGCCGCTGACATTAAAACTAATGCTGACGTTGAGGTTGTTAACCCAGAGCAAGTAATTGCTACAATCGACGACCCAAACAAGCATTTGGTTATGGATTTGGTAGTTGAGGCAGGTTGCGGTTACCAAACAATTGAAGAGTCAAGCGAAAAGCGTTTGCACAGCGACATGATTGCTATTGATGCAATGTACTCACCAGTTCTACGCGTTCGCTACAAAGTCGACTCAACTCGTGTTGGTCAGGAGACAAACTTGGACAAATTGGCAATCACTATTGAAACTAACGGCACAATCACACCTCGTGAGGCGTTCGAAGAAGCGGCAGCGATTCTTGTCAACCAATACACAGCTTTGGCTGGCAATACGATGGTAACTGGTGCGCCAGCACTTGGTGCAGCTAAGGAAGACGAAGAGTCAGAGTTGGCAATGCCAATTGAAGAATTAAACCTAAGCGCCCGTACGACGAACGCGCTAATTAACAATGAAATCCGCACTATTCGCGATTTGGTAACTTTGACTGAGCAAGATTTGCGAGAATTGAAAGGTTTCGGTTCAAAGGCACTAGACGAAGTACGTGACAAGATGGCGGAGTTGGAGTTTTAACTATGCATAGACACGGATATCAAGGGCGCAAGTTCGGCCGCGAGCGTGATCAGCGACGAGCCCTACTCAAAGGTCTGGCTACCAGCTTGGTTGAGTACGGAAAGATCGAGACCACCTTGCCAAAGGCTAAGGAACTAAAGCGTCACATTGAAAAAATCATCACCAAGGCTAAAAAGGGCGACCTAGCTAGCCGACGTCAGGTGATTGCAGCATTAAGCACACGCGCTGCTGCTTACAAACTAGTTGATGAAATCGCACCACAGCTAAGTGGTCGAACCAGCGGACACGTTCGCGTTGAACGAACACGTTTGCGAGTTGGCGACGGCGCTCAAATGGCGATTATCGAGTTTGTTGACGATATTAAACCAATGCCAAAGGAAGGAAAATAAGATGAAGACTTATTCACAAAAACCATCTGAAGTTTCTCGCCGTTGGGTATTGTTTGACGCTAGCGAATTACCACTTGGACGTTTGGCTACAGAAATTGCTAAGCATTTGACTGGTAAATACAAGCCAACTTACACTCCTCACATTGACGGTGGCGACTACGTAGTTGTTATCAATGCTGCGCAGACAGTTGTTACTGGATACAAGGAAACTGATAAGTATTACTATCGCCACAGTGGTTTCCCAGGTGGAATTAAGGAAACGCAATTCAAAGAAATGCGCGAACGCCACCCAGAGCGAATTATTGAAGAAGCTGTTAAAGGTATGTTGCCAAAGAACAAATTGCAAGCAGAGCGCCTAAAGCGTCTACGCATTTTTGCTGGCAGCGACCACGCTCACACAGCACAAACACCAGAGAAAGTTGAGGTGAAGTAATATGGCTGATACTTATTTCTACGGCTTAGGTCGACGCAAAAGTGCTTCAGCAAGCGTTCGATTGCTTCCTGGAAAAGGCACTATCACTATCAACGGCAGACCTGCCGCTGAGTACCTGGATGGCAACAAAACTCTTCTAGCAGAAGTAACCGATCCACTTGCAATTGTCAGTAAACAAAAAGAATTCGACGTTACTATCCTAGTCAAGGGTGGCGGCTTAGCTGGTCAAGTTGACGCTATCAAGCTTGGTATTGCAAAAGCTTTGACTGCAGCTCACGCCGATCTGCGTCCAGTTCTAAAGAAGGCTGAGCTATTGAAGCGTGACCCACGCGAGAAAGAGCGCAAGAAGTACGGTCTTCGTTCCGCTCGTAAGCGCGAACAATTCTCTAAGCGTTAGTACAGAAAAGACTATCACAAAATACTCCGTTTCACATGCAGGCGGAGTATTTTCATAGTATACTAAAAATATGTTGGACAAGATTATCTATCGCTGGTTACGGATTCCGTATGCATTGAACGTGCATTATTTTTCTCGTCCGGAAAAACCGAAAGCGACGATTTTACTTATTCATGGATTAGGCACATCCTGGAAAACGTGGATGCCGCTGGAGCCGTATTTACCAAAGGGCACGCGAGTTATAGCAATTGATATGCTGGGATTTGGCAATTCGCCCAAGCCTGATTGGAAATCCTACAATGTTCACGACCAAGCCGCAAGTATTGTCGCCACTTTGCGTAGGGAATTCATAAATAACGTCGATATTATCATCGGTCATTCTATGGGCTCGCTGGCCGCGGTAGAGCTCGCCAAGCAATATCCAAAGTTAAGCAAGTCGCTGATTTTGTGTAGCCCGCCGATATATTATCCGAGGGTCGACGAAAAAATTCATCATCCAGAGAAGATTTTGCGTGCGCTTTATGAGTTTTTCAATAGTCATCCGCGCAGTTCGAAACGCTTTTTGCAATTTGCTGATCGGCACAATATTTGGCCTGACGCTGGATTTAAGGCTGATGAGGTTACCTCCGAGTCGTTTTTAATCGCCCTGAACACCGCGATTATCAATCAGACGACAATGAATGACATTGCTAAGCTCACTCTTCCGATTGCTATTTTGTCTGGAAAGCTTGATCCACTGATTGTAGAGAGAAACTTGAAGAAATTAGCAAAAGATCATAACAATATCACTCATACGTCAATGGCAACTCAGCGGCACGAAATAACCGATAAATACGCGAAGAAGCTGTCGGAAATTATGAAAGATTATTTGGCGGAAAAATATTCACCAAAAACGAGTCATCCTATAACAAAATCCAAACGAGGAAGCTTATGATTGAAATCGAATCCAAATTCAAATTAGCGTCTGATATTACTCGCGACAATCTCATCGCTATGCTAAAAAGCCAATTCATTGCGCCCATCTCAAGCAAACACCAAATTGATACAGTATTTTTATTGCCCGAGCAAGTTGACGCGCCAATTGTTCCTGGCTCAAAAATTATGCGAGTGCGCGATGTTCTTAATCCGGAAACTGGTGAGCTGCAGCGGAGCTTGATGACGCTGAAAGTTGAAGGACAGGCAAAATTGGTGTCTGATGAATATGAATTTGCGGTTGATGACGGAAATGCAGCGCGCCAAATGCTCACAGCGCTGGGCTGGCAAGAAGTTGTTACGGTTGATAAAGTCCGCCTTGAATCAAAGACTGAAGATTACACGATTTGCATTGATGAAGTTGCCGGGCTAGGACTATTTATTGAACTGGAGGTTTTGACCGAAGACAGTGCCGACGTAAAAAACATTCAGCAACAAATGCGCAATTTTCTGAAAAACCTGGATATCGACGGCGAATTATGGAAAATTCCGTACGACACGAGCATTAGAAATCTGCAAAATAACGTTAGCTAGCGTATACTTATCAATATGAAACAAGAGAATAGTCCAATTTATTTCATCACTTCCAATCACAGCAAATTCACTAGCCTTCAAGAACTCCTTCAGCCGCTTGGTGTTGATTTAAGGCAGCTCGATTATGATTTTGACGAGGGGCGCGGACTAGATATTCAGACGATTGCCAAAAGTAAATTATCTCAAGCCAAGAAAGCCTTCCCAGACGAGCGTCTGGTCGTCGATGACCGCGGTTTCTTCATCCCGGCGCTGAAAGGTTTTCCGGGACCGTTTGTTAAATTGCTACTGAACAGCTTTAGTTATCCCGGCATTATCAAGTTAATGAAGGGTGAGGCTGATCGTCGAGCTATTTTTTCTTTTGCGGTTGGCTATTTTGACGGCGAAAAAGACCATATTTTCGTAGCCAACGAAGAGGGATTTATCGTTGACGAGCCACGTGGCAATAATCTCCATGGCTGGACGGAATTGTTATATATTTATGGACATCCGAGCTTTCCTGGTCGCAGTTTGGCAGAATTGAACGACGAAGAATGGCAGGAATATCTGACGATAATTGAGAAAGTTGACGGGCTCGCGATGCTGAGGGATTATTTAGTAAACTCATGAAAGTTGACAACAACTACATTCAACAGGCTATCATTGCTCGCGAAATAATAGATCTTTACCGAAATTCGCCAGATAAATATAAGGTGGCGGAGTCTCTTAGCTCGTTATGTTTTGCAATGGCGCGATTAACTAACTGTGATAAAGTCGACTATCCAACAATTGACTGGGATGATTTAGCAAGTAACTTTGATGGCATAGCAACATCCCAAAGTGATGTATCAGCTATACGAAAGATAGAAAATGATATAGCGTCTACATATAAAAAATCTTTAAAGATTATAAAGCAACAACTAAGCTGAGCTAGGAAGAATACAGATAATATATCGTCCCATTACTTAACGATCGAATAATGTTATAATATATCTAATGAAACCATCAAAACCCGTAATTCTCACTGGCGTGCGCGCCAACAACAACATCCACATAGGTAATTATTTTGGGGCTATTTTGCCAATTATCAACATGGCGAAACGTCGCTCGGACGAATATGACATCAATTTATTCATCCCAGACCTTCACAGTTTTACGACGCCAATTGACCACAGCAAGTTGTATGGCAGCATCCTGAACAACGCGCGAGTTTATACCGCCGCTGGATTGCCACTGGACAATCCTTCCATTCATCTTTACCGCCAAAGTCGCATTTCGGCACACAGCGAACTGGCGTGGATTCTTGACTGCTTCACTGGATTTGGCGAGATGAGCCGAATGACACAGTTTAAGGATAAGGGAAGTAAAGGCGACGCTTCCGTTGGGCTATTCAACTATCCCGTCCTGATGGCCGCCGACATTCTACTTTACGGCGCGACTTACGTGCCAGTTGGCGATGATCAGACTCAGCATTTGGAATTCACTCGTGATATTGCCGAGCGAATGAATCGTAAGTTTGGCGGTCTATTTATCGTGCCAAAACCCGTAATTCAGCAGCATCAATTCTTCGGAAAAGACCAAGGATTGAGGATTAAAGATCTCGTGAATCCAGCGAAGAAAATGAGCAAATCTGACGAGAGTGGCAAGGGAATTATTTTCCTTTCTGACGATCCAAAATCGGCACATAAGAAAATAATGAGCGCAACAACAGATTCAATTGGCAAAGTTCAATACGACAAGGAAAATCAGCCTGGAATTTCTAATTTGCTGGAGATTTTGACTTTGGTTCGCCAAGACGCTGGCAGGGAAGTTACTCTGGAACAGACCGCCAACGAGTACTTCGGTATGGATCGTTATGGCGATTTCAAGCGAATCGTGGCTGACGAAGTTGCGGAATTTTTGGAGAATTTCCAGAATCGGCTTGCGGCGGTTGATGAGAGGGCAATTGAAGAAAAGCTGGCTTCTAGTGAAAAAGACATGAATGTCGTCGCTAATGAAACTTTGTACCGTGTTCAAAAAGCTGTAGGGCTTCGAAAATAGGGAGTAAGTCGCGTGAAAATATTACCTCGGACAGTGCTGAAAATAGCTAGATTGTATAAATTAGCGGACGACAATACGCCCGTCAAAGCACTGCGTCGGCTGGAAATTCAAACGGACAAATCTCATGTTTTTGCGGAATTTATTTTGAATAAGCAACATTTTGCACTGCTTTATGGCTCGATTGTTGACGAAGAATCTATTGACGAGCTGTGGGCGGAAAAACCAGATAACGCCGAGATTTTGCCGAATCCACTAGATCCAGAATTTATCGAAACGCCATTTCAGGGAAAATATGTCATAATGTTCCGAATTTCGCCGACCAAAGTGCGCTTGGATATTTATTTATCAACCAAATTCGACACGACAATTTCCCGAAGTCTTTGGCAAAAATACATAAAAGCTGGATACGTTTCGGTCAATAATAAAGTCGCGACGACGCCGAAGTTTGAGGTTGATGAAACTGATGAGATTGCGCTTAATTTGCCAGAAAAAGAGCAGGCGGACGTTGATTTGCCGATTTTATATGAGGACGATGATGTGATTGTCGTCAATAAACCAAGTGGTTTGCTGACACACGCAAAGGGCGGACTTTCTGATGAGCCGACGGTTGCGGAGATAATTCGCCCGAAAACTTCGTTTGCGACGGATACTGATCGTCCAGGAATTGTTCATAGGCTTGACCGCGATACTTCGGGGCTGTTGATTATAGCCAAAAACCCAGAATCTGCCGCGCATCTACAGAGGCAATTTGCCGAGCGAACCGCCAAGAAAACCTACATAGCGATAACCGACGGCAAGCCAAAGTTGAATGCCGCAAAAATTGATCTGCCAATTGGTCGCAATCCTTCAGCGCCGAGCACGTTCCGCATAGATCCGAACGGAAAACCAGCTCAGACGACTTACCATGTTTTGGCGGAAAATGATGCTCAATCACTCGTGGAGCTGAAGCCGACCACTGGTCGAACTCATCAATTGCGCGTCCATTTAGCTCACTTGAATGCGTCGATTCTTGGCGATCGAGTTTACGGAAAGTCTTCAGATTGTCGTATGATGTTGCACGCTCAAAAATTAGAGATAACTTTGCCGTCTGGTGAGAGAAAAGTTTTTGAAGCCGCAGTTCCTGACGAATTCAAGAAATTCTTCCCAGAGGATTTATAGATGTCTGAAGTGATTATATCCACTCGAGACGCTCAAAAAATCAGCCATATTTCATCGCAATTGCCGCACGCGCTTTTGGTGATTGCGGATTACGGACTTGATGGACTGGGCGTAGCTCAAATGTTAGCAAAAAACAGCGATACTTTTCATCTGAAACCGCTTCCAGAAAAGCAAACCATATCTGTTGATCAAATCCGCGAGCTCATCTCTACGCTCCGAACTTACGCCATAAATCGTCGAGTTATTATCATTGACGAAGCCGATTCAATGACCGAGCCGTCGCAAAATGCATTCCTGAAAGCGCTGGAAGAACCGAATAAAAATACCAATTTTATCCTTGTCGCGAAAAACCCGAAGTTGATGCTCGATACTGTTCGATCTCGTTGTCAGACGTTGACGCTTCATAAAACGACGTCCGCCCAGGATAAAAAACTGCTTGAAAAGTACAATTTAGACCCAGCTTCCAGCCAGCAGATCCTTTTTCTCGCGGCAGGGCGACCATTGTTGATTAAAGAATTAGCGGAAAATCCAGAAAAATTCGCCGAATATCGACAATTAGCCACCGACGCAAAGCAAATTTTAGCCACAAATCGGAAATACGACACGTTTAAGAATCTCGTCAAATACTTTTCTGACCGCCAAAAGGCGATATTGCTAACGGATATTATAGTAAATATGATTCGTTTTCAGGCTTTATCTCACGGGATAAATCCGTCGCTTGAAGAGCAACTTGAAAAAACTACCTCTGTTGCGAACGCATTAAAATCCAACGCCAACGTCAGGCTGGCGCTAACGCAACTTGTGATATAATAGTATAGATATGTTTGGATTACTCCTCATTCTAATTTTAATGATTTGGGCGATTTTTTATCATCCGTCAATTAAAGAAACTGGCGATTTGCCAACTAAGATTACTAATAAACTTGATCAATTATGGGAAATTGCCCAGGAATCAATTCGTGAAAATAAATATCTACGAGCAGAAAAGGCTCTACTTACAATTTTGCGAGTCGACGAGAAAAACGCCACGGCGTACAACCGTTTGGGGATTTTATACGCCAAGCAGCGCGCATATAAAGACGCCATCGAGTGTTTTGAGATTGCCCAGAGCCTGGAGCCAAGCGCCTCCAGCCTTCATAACGTCGGCTTAATTTACTACGAAACAGAGAACTATGAAAAGGCGTCTCTAGCATTTGAGCAGGCCTTAGAGATGGAGGATGATTTGGCTGCGCGCTACATCGCTTACGCTAAGGTTCAGGAAAAAATAGGAAATACAAAGAAGGTTATCAACGCCCTAGAAAAAGCTGTCGAATTAGAGCCGATTCCTCAAACGTTGAAGATTTTAGCGGAAGCATATGACAATGCCGGACAGTCTGAATTAGCTGAAGAATTACGTAAGAAAGCTACAAAAATGCTAACTCCGACGGCACCGTCAAAGAAAGCCGACGCGCCACGTCCACGCCAACAGCGTAAAATACATCAACCACGAAAAATAGTTATGTAAACTCTTGTCACAGAGAAAAAAAATTGATAAAATAAATTCAGTTGCCGCTTTAGCTCAGTTGGCTAGAGCAACGGTTTTGTAAACCGTAGGTCCTCGGTTCGAGCCCGAGAAGCGGCTCCACATCACGCTGGAATCGTGTAGTGGCAATCACAGGAGACTGTAAATCTCCCGCCGTAAGGCTTCGTAGGTTCGAGTCCTACTTCCAGCACCAAGATTGAATTATCGCCTTTACGGGCGATTTTTTAGACGAGAAAAGAGTATAATATTGACTTTTATAAGCATATGTGCTATTATATGAGCATGCTTGAATTTACAAAATCTATTCTGGCATTATGGAATAGTGAAAAAAACCAAAGATTAAAACTACAATACGCATATATTATGCTGGCTATAATCGGACTAGCCGTGGCGGGATTATTGACATTATTTAACGCTTCATCAGCACACTTGGCAGCATCAGCTTCAGGAATATTGTTCGTTACATTCTTAGTCAATAGCATAGCGTGGGGAATAATAGAAGCGTTTGTCACGCCAAAACTGCCAAAAGAAGCCAGCACGCCAGTCAAGAAATCCACTCGTAAGAAATAACCCGGTTGATTAAACACGGCTTAATGTGCTAAAATTAAGCCTGTTACGCCGCGATAGCTCAGTTGGTAGAGCGCATCCATGGTAAGGATGAGGTCTCGGGTTCAAGCCCCGATCGTGGCTCCATATGAAACACTGATTCGCAGAGATGCGGATCTTTTTATATCATATAGCTCGAGCCAAGGAAGGATTACAAAGTCTTAGTAACTTACCAACTTCAGCAATTTTTCGTATGAGTTACAAACTCCATAAATACGGTCGCCATTGCTAATCTTTTCGAAGTGCTTTCTGGCGCACTCAATCTTAGCTTTTTCAATACCTTTCACACCGACATCAAGTTGTCCTTCGCTCACGCCCTTAGTTTCCGCCACAAAGTAAATGTGCTTTACTCCAGCTTCGTCCTTAAACGCAATTGCCCAGTCTGGATTGTAATTGCCCATTGGAGTATTTATGTAGAATCTCTTTGGAAGTTTCACGTAAACTTCTACTGCATCGCTATTTTCAAGTTCCCTCGCAAAGTTCTTTTCAACTTCAGAATCGTAGCGCAATTTGTCATATAGATGATGATCGGGAGTATCTATGAGGTTGTAGCCATATTCACCGGTAATACTTTCATTGATGAAAATTTCTCCACTGTCCCATTTCTCGTTTAGCTTGTCATATTCAATATGTTTAACTACTGTCGAGGCTTTTTGGTCGTTTATGAGCTGAATTGCATTGTGGATAAACTCTTCAGGATTTGTTTTAAACGAATGAAATACACTCGGTTCAATTCTAGACAAAATGCTTGCTATAGCCTTACGTGTGAGACCCGTACCACCATCGCTATAAGACCTGGAAAGTTCAGAGATAATATCGTATTTAACTGTGTCATTCGCAATTTCAGAAACAGCAATTGGCATGCCGATTTTACTTCTATACATCTCCAATTTATCTTTACCGGCAGTCTTTAACAAACCTTCGGTAATAATAACTTCTGTCTTTGTCACGCGCATATTTCTATTAAGAGAATCCACGCACCTCTCTATAAGCTCGTCGTCGTCAAACTCCACAGTATAATAAGTCTTTTCATTAATACTGTTCCACAGCTCCTTAAACTTCTTAGAGGCGAACTTTTCTTTATCAAGTTCAAGTTTCTCGCTATTGCGATTATTAGTCACAAGCCGCCCACGCTTTGAATCGTAAACAGAAGATAGGATGTTATTAATGTTCTCTGCAAACGGAGCGTACAGCTCGCCAACAGCTTCGCGAACTTTTTGAATCTTCTGCTCGTCATTTAACGAATGATATGCATCCGTCAACTGCTTTGAAACCTTGTCAACAAGTCCAGTATTCACTAGTCCCATGTATATATCCGCAGCAGCAGAGTCGTCGAGTGTAATGGTCTTTTCGCCACTGGCATCCTGTATTATCTTTCCATTAAACAATGAAGCAGATGCATCCTTTGGGCGCCTTGCAATAATTTCATTAAACTCAGACTGAAGACTATTCGCAAAACTCTCATAACTTTCATTCGCAATGACAGTAAGTACGTTCGTATCATGGACGAGATTTTCACCGAGAATCTCCGCATCTTGACGAATACCGTTTTGATCCACACACAATCGAAGTCCACGACCAATTTCCTGACGTTTCTTAATTTCAGCATCAGAATCACGAAGTGTACAAATCTGGAAGACATTTGGATTATCCCATCCTTCGCGCAGGGCAGAGTGAGAAAAGATGAATCGCACCGGCTCTTTCAAGTCCAGCAGCTGCTCCTTGTTCTTCATAATAAGATCGTACGCCGAAACATCATCAGAGCCATTACCTTCACGGCCTTCCTTACTATTGATGGCGTGACCTTTTTTATCGATAGAGAAGTAGCCGGAATGTATTTCAGACGGGGTAAATTTTTCTAAGTATTTACGAAAATCTGCATTTTCTTCGAATTGAAGCTGCTGGTTCAGGTAAATATCTATAGCTTTTGTAAATTCCTCTTCGAATATCTTCGCGTAGGAACCTTTATGTTCACCATTTTCATCATAATATTTATACTTGGCCACCTCGTCGATGAAGAATAGAGAAAGAACTTTAATTCCTCTCTTAAAGAGCTTTTGCTCGGTCTCCAGATGAGACATAATAGTTTCACGTATTTGAATGCGACGCAAATCCTCAGCATTAGTTTCGCCAATGACTTCACCTTCATAAATACGAAGACCGTTCTTAAAGTCTACATACCTGTCGCCCTCTCTGGCGTTTATCTCTGTAATTAGATATCCATCATGATACGTCTCCAATTCGCCTGAATGCTTATAGATATCATCGCCCCAGCTAAGAGTCTTCGTTTTACGGCGTATTCCAGTGCCTGCTTTTGAATCAAACTCAAATATAGCCGTAACGGTTGGCTTTTTATTCGGATAAGTATTAATTTTTTGGATATAAATATATCCGTTAGTCGCAGTACCACCCTTAACCGTGATGCCCTTAACTGTAATTTTCTTCACAAGCTGCTTTTGGTAAGCATCGACGGCGTCCAAACGGTAAACTTTATTAAAATCTTCACGATGGGTCGCGGAATAGTTTAAGAAAAATAGCGGATTAAAGTTGGAGATGGAAGAGCGGGTGATATTAGCTTTTTTACTTGTGCCAATAACGCTTTGCGGCTCGTCAATAATCACAATTGGTTTTGTGGCGGCAATCACGTCAATCGGACGACGAGACCGAAAACTGTCAAGTTTCATCGTAATACGCTTGGCATCGGCGCCACGGGCATTAAAAGCCTGCGTGTTAATAATCATGACGTTAATATTTGGATCGCCAGAAAATTGCTCCAGCTCGCTCAGCTTAGAGGAGTTGTAAACAAAGAAACGAATCTTCTTACCATAATCTTCAGCAAAATGATCCGCGGTCGTCTGAAAAGTCTTATAAACACCCTCGCGAATCGCAATACTCGGCACCACAACAATAAACTTGCTCCAGCCGTATTGTTTATTCAACTCATACATCGTTTTAATGTACGTATAAGTTTTACCAGTACCAGTTTCCATCTCAATGGTAAACACCGGTCTGTTATTAAGACGCTCAATTTTTGCATTACGGGGAATATTCTGCAGCCCCTGAACTTCGTGCAGATTTTTAATCAGCTGTGCATTCTGCAGGGAAATGTCCTCATTACCAAAGCCATACATATCAACAAAGCTCATGCTGTCACCCTGATCCGCCAGGAATCGATGCTCGGATTTTATTTGCCCAGTAAAAATATCACAAGTCGCCTTAACTGCATCCTCTTGGAATTTTTGGTGCTTGAATCTTAGCTTCATTATATTACCTTAACTCTCGTGTCAGGACTAATAATACGGAAGTGCTCAGACAGGTTAATTTTTTCAGCAGAATTCTTAAACGACGAATTCTTAAACGCCGCCGTCAGAGGATTTAATTTGGCAATTTCCTTAACAGTTTCTTCTGGAATTTCATCATCAAAACAGGCAATAAGACCCGTATTTTCATCCAAGTAGCCATACGTATAAACCGTATTCTCACCAATTTTACGCGTTTCAAGTTTAAGATCAAACGGCAGGGCAGAGGTGTAAATTATGCCGAATAATAAGTCCAACGGCGTGCGGTCTTTTTTAACGTTGTCAATCATGTCAAACATGTCACTCTGATCAATTTCATTCAGTGGCTTACGAATGTTTTCATTCTCATTACTGCCGTCAACGCGGAATACACGGAATCCAGTGTCAATGTCCGTTTCTGGATGCTCAGACTTAATTTTCTCCCCAGCACGACGCAAACGCTCAGCAGTAATCTGGTCAATGGTGTCGTATCCAGCTTTTTTGGCTTCTGACTTTTCATCAGTTTTTTCATCAAGCTGTACACAAATGTACTGACGCTTTCCGCCATCTTCAGCGTTTAAGTCCATAACGGCATGACCAGTGGTGCCAGAACCAGAGAAGAAGTCTAGGATTAGCGAATCCTTACAAGAAGCGTGAAAAATCAGCCGCTCAATCAAGCTAGTCGGCTTAACGGTTTCAAAGCCATGTCCCTCGCCTAATATTGAGTTTAGCTCCTTTTTGGCGCTTTCTGCTGTACCGATTTCTTTAGAGAGGAATGCCCAAAATGGTTCCGTCGTCTCCGATCTCTCGTAGCCAGGTCTCATTTTTAAGATAATCTTATTGTTTCGGATAAACAAGTTTCCATTGTCTCTGAACATGGCAACTTGGTCATGACCAAGTTTCCATTGTTTTCCGTCTGGCGGCGTTATTCCTTCAATTTCATAAATCATCGATTCTCGCCCGCGAACTCCATTGGCATTCATTACCTCGAGTGGATACTCTCTATACACGCCTTTTTCATCTTCTTTATCGTATATTTTTTGCGCCTTTACCAGTAAGTTAAAGTGGTATTTTTCGTTGCTTTTAGAGTAGCAGAAAATGTGCTCCACCTTTGGCTGCAATTGATCAAACGCCGTCTTCGTGTTTTGCGATTTTGTCTTTGATTCCCAGGCAATATTGCCAATAAAGTTATCCTCTCCAAAAACATCATCACACAGCTTCTTCAAATTCGCTTGCTCGTTGTCATCAATTGAAATAAATATAACCCCATCATCAGTCAGTAAATTCCTCGCCAACTTCAATCTCGGATACATCATCGACAGCCAGTCTGAATGGAATCTGCCGTTTGTCTTTGAATTTTCTGCATACTTGTCTTCAGAGATAACCACATTACCCTCTGAATCCGTAGAATCGTCCTCAAAGTCGGCTTTCTTCACGGTAAAGTTGTCATGGTACACAAAGTCATGACCGGTGTTATACGGAGGATCGATGTAAATCATTTTTATTTTACCGAGGTAGGATTCTTGGAGGAGTTTCAGTACGTCAAGGTTATCTCCAACGATTAGCATGTTCTTTGTATTGTCAAAATCTTTGGAAGCTTCCACGTCTGGGCGGAGAATCTTATCAATCGGCGCGCCAGCCTCAATAATGGACTTTCGTTTACCAACCCAAGTAAAGTCGTACGACTCATCTTTATCTTCCAGCTTATTCAGTGCTTCACCCAACGATTCAAAGAATTCGCGACTACTTTTCCAATCTACGCGGTTCAAGTCTATCTTTTCGACGTTATCATTCATAAGATTTCCTCCACGGTTTGTTATAAATATCCTTACCGTAATTATACTATAAAACACCGCCAAAAGCTTAGCTAATGATATAATCTTAACAAGGTTAGGAGGGCGTTGTGATGAAACAATCGATAGAGCAAAGGATTGATAAAGTGCGCGGGTCAATGTTGGGCGGGGCAGTTGGCGATGCGCTCGGTTATCAAATAGAGTTTGAGCGCGACATAGTACCGAGGTCAACGACTCGATTTACGGATGGGATTGGTATGATTTCGGACGATACGCAGATGACGCTATTTACAGCTTGCGGACTTTTATGGCGAGCTACACGGCTTCAAACGCGTGGCATAGCGCTGCTTCCGTCAGAGGCGATATATTTGGCGTATTTGGATTGGCTTGATACACAACAAAAAGCCGGACAGGTCGAGCACACGCCAGTAGCTTGGATAAAAAATATTCCGGAGTTAAACGCCGTGCGAAGTCCAGGAATGACGTGTCTTGATTCACTTTCCTCAGGAGAAATGGGAATATTAGAAAGCGGTCTCAATGGTAGTAAAGGCTGCGGTGGAGTTATGCGAATTGCGCCAATTGCTTTGTATTGCAAAGAAGACGTTGTCGGTGAAATTTCCGCCAAATCTTGCGCGCTGACTCACGGACATCCTCTGGCAATTCTTTCTGCGTATGCGCTGGGATATATAATTTATTATGCACTGGACGGAAAATCGATAGAAGAAGCTGTGCAAATCGCAATCCAGAAAATGAACGACTGGACTACCGAGAAAGTTTATGGAGATCAAGATCCTTTTGAGATTGGTTGTGATAGTGAAAAAGCTGAGCTGACCAAACTATTTAATAACGCCGTTCGCTTAGCCAAATCTGACATTGAAGATCAAGAAGCCCTTTATCAACTCGGAGAGGGCTGGGTCGCCGAAGAGTCGGTTGCGATTGCTATTTATTGTTCGATCAAGTACCAAGATGATTTTGAGGAGGCGATCATTGCGGCGGCAAATCACGACGGGGATTCGGACTCGACAGCAGCAATAACTGGAAATATCGTTGGAGCGAGAGTTGGCTATAAAAATATACCGGATTATTACAAGGATAATATTGAGCTCAAGGACGTAATATTGGAACTTGCGGATGATATGGCAAAAAATATGCCGCTTAAAAAGATTGATAACAGACACCTTGAACCGACGGATGAATGGCTGGATAAATATTTATACTTGGAAAAGAAAGATTAGAGTCCAGCACGTCTTATCAATTGGCGAAGTGATCATGAAAATTAGTAAAATCTGATATGATACTAGCATTTTCACTTCACCCATGCTATAATTAGTCAAGACGTTTTATAAAATC
>CAUTWT010000004.1:0-68994 GCA_963542525.1 uncultured Candidatus Saccharibacteria bacterium
AGGTGCGCGCCGTGAAGGGAAGACTGCCTGGGATGTGGCGGAAAGATATATTTCCGTTGCAAATCATGAAGCTTACGACGTGCTGAAATTGATAAAACCAGATTACTTGGTGCGGGCGACGGATTATATTCAGCAACAGATTGACTTCGCGAAAGGACTGGACGAAAAAGGATTTTTATATAAAATCGACGGCGACGGCATGTATTTTGATACGTCGCTTTTGAAGGATTACGGGAAATTAGCGCGGCTGGACGTGGCGGGTCTGGAAGCTGGCGCCAGAGTGAGCGTTGAAGGAAAGCGCAATATTACCGACTTCGCCGTATGGAAGTTTTCACCAAAAGACGCCAAGCGCGATATGGAGTGGGATAGTCCGTGGGGAATAGGTTTTCCTGGCTGGCATCTGGAATGTTCGACAATTGCCCGTGAAACACTCGGCGATTCCATCGATATTCACGCTGGCGGGATTGATCATATTCCAGTTCATCACACGAATGAAATTGCCCAGAGCGAGAGTTTGACTGGAAAACAATTTTCTCAGATTTGGCTACATAATAATCACATAAAAGTTGACGGCCGAAAGATGAGTAAATCACTGGGTAATATTATTACGCTGGACGATATTATTTCGCGAGGGTTTAGTCCGATGGCGTTTAAGTTGGCAATTCTCAGCAAGCATTATCAAACGGAGGGAAATTTTACCTGGGAAATCCTGGAAGCAGCGCAGGCGCGATTAAATCATTGGCGAGATTATGCGGTTCTGAGACATCAGACTCACGACACACTGGAAGATGACGACGATAAAGACGAGCAGGACGATTCAGTTTCGTTGCTAGCGGGACGTCAGGCGTTGGTCGAGAAATTGAACGATGATTTGGATACTCCAGGCGCACTGGCGTTGATTGATGAAGTATTTTCAAAGTTGGACCATACGCCGCTTGATAAGATTCATCGGCAGAGTTTGGTGCAGTTTATTGATGAGATTGACGAGATTTTAGGGCTGGATTTGGCTGAGTCTACGCCTGATATTACTGACGATTTGAAGAGGTTGATTATCCAGCGGCGTCAAGCACGCATGGAGAAAAATTGGGAAGAATCCGACAGAATTCGCGATGAACTTCTTCAGGCTGGCGTTGCCGTTCGTGATACGCCAAGCGGCAGCGTTTGGACATGGAAATAGCCCGCTGGATTCAACGGGCTATATTTTTATTTCGTGCTAATTAATCTTCGTTTTTCAATTTCTTAACTAATTTATTAAGCGGCTTTTCGTTTTCGACGCGGTTAGACTTGGCTTGCTCCAAGTAATTGTCTAGCAAAACTTTCACGACACCAGCGGCTGGAATAGCAACCAAACCGCCCAATAGACCACCAACATATAAACCAATTGTCACCGCGACCAAGACAGTCAGAGCCGACAGTTCAACCTTCTTTGACTGGATGGACGGGGAAACAAAGTTATTCTCAATCTGCTGGTAAATCACGAAATAAATTGCGTAAATAACGCCCGCTGTCATGTTATTGAAGAATAGTAGTAGTGATATCAACGCGCCAGCAATCGTTGCGCCAAACATCGGAATTAGCGTCAACACAAACGTCGCCATAACGGTGAGCATTGCCAAATTGGAATTTATGACGGGGAATGTCAAGCTCAGAACAAACACCACGAAACCTGACAATATCGCATCAATTCCAGAAACCGTCAATTGTCCAGAAACATATCCCGTAATCACGTTATACATTCGGCCAACCAGCTTCTTATGACGCTCCATTTTTTCTTCGTCGTTATATAATCCCCACAAACGCTTCACCCAAGTTGGACCCTCGAGGAGCATCAGGAATGACAACACCAACACCAAGAATAGCGATCCTAAGAATGACGCCAAAGAACCAACGCTGGACAATAAATTCGTGCCGACGCTCGTTGCCCAAGATGAAGATTGCTGTTTAATGTTTTCCATCATCGAATCGACCTGTGGGCGCAAATTGTTCTTATCAATAAAATCATTGACGCCACGCCACTGTGAGCTGGCTTGGTCAATTATACTCGGAATGCTCTCAACGAATTTGGCAGATTGTTGGACAATTGGCGGAATAACAAACCAAATCACGCAACCCAAAAGCAGAACCAGCGTCGTATACGCCAGCGCCGTGCCGCCTAATCGGCTTTTTCCAGGAAGCTTCTTAGCAATTGCCGCAACTGGACGGTTCAATGCCAACGCCAAGAACAGGGAAATCCCCAATAAAACCAGCGCGTCCTTTGCGGAATAAATTGCCAAACCAGCCAGACCAAAGCCCATTACGACCAGCCAAAATCGCACAAATGTTTTCGTGTCTATCTCTATACGTACTTTCATAATTAAACTTTACCAGCTTTTCGGCGTGTCCGCAACGCCGACAGAGATAATTTACTATCATAAGACATCGCGCCGTAGCGGAAAACGCGCACCGATAGCCACATAACAAACACCGCTGTAGCGACCAAAATTGCCGTGCCGAGCAAAGCTTCCCAAATTGGCAAGTTGCCTATTGCGTTTCGTAATAACAATGGAATCGGCGCGGTGAATGGAAATAGTGATAAGAACTTAACGAAGAAATAATCAGGGAAGGAAACAAACGCCGTGATTCCGTAAAATGGACCAATGAATAGCATAATCACAATTCCGAACCACTGGCTGGCTTCTTTGGCAGTCGGCATCATCGCACCCAAAGTCACCAACATTCCCGTAAATAAAGTGAAGCTTGCGGAGAAAATTATGATCGCCAGACCAATTCTCACAGGATCAAATACAAGCGTACTCAAGTCTAGATTAGGCAATTGCAACTTCGAGCCAAACGCCAAATAGCCCGCCAAAACTGGCAAAACAATTACCAAAATCTGAATCAAAGCCAACACCATCAAAGACAGAATTTTACCTGTAATCAAAGTGTCAGTTTTAACGGTCGTGAGTAACATTTCCACCGTGCGATTTTCTTTTTCCTCGGTGGTGCTAATGAGCATTTGATTACCAAAAATACTGATGAGAATGAACAAAATAACCAAAAACATTCCCGGTACAATCATCTCATTAATGCCGCCGTGTTCTTTTCCGTCCAGATATGTGGTTGATGACAATTGGACTTTGTCGCGTAAAATCGCAACTTGTGCTGGATTAACGTCGCTTGCTACTGATTGACTCAGTAAGCTCTGCGCCACCGCGCTGTATTTTCCGTTTTGGAATAACCCAACATCTTTACCGTAAACTTCGACCTTTTGCTTGCTCAAATCTTTTGGAAAATAAACATACGCGTCAATCTTATTATTTTTCACGTCGTCAATTCCAGATTCTTTCGATTTGGCGGTTTTGGCTTTAATTGCCGTCAGTAATTCTGGCTTCACCAACTTCGAATCGTCTGTAACTTCCAGCGAAAATTCTTGCTTTTCCAGATTTTTTGACGCTTCAATAGTCGTGCTTTGCGACCAAAACATAATGCCATACAGCACGCCAATCAACAGAGGAAAACCCAAAGCCGTCAGCCAAAATGTCGGTTTTTTCAACGTTCTAAGAGTTTCAAATTTGAAAACCGTCCCCAAATTATGCATTTTACTCATCACTCAACTCCTTCGCTTCGCCGCCGTAAACTTGGACAAAAATGTCGTCCATTGAAGCGCCGCCAAATTGACTTTTTACTTCTTCCAGTGTGCCGTATGCCGCTGCTTGACCGTCTTTCAATAAAATCAAGCGATCGCACAATCTTTCAACTTCCTCCATCTGGTGCGTAACGTAAATAATTGTCGCGCCAGCTTTTCGCTGCTCCTCAATTATATTCATCAACAAACGGCGATTCACCGGATCAAAACCTTTAGCTGGCTCGTCCATAATCAGTAGTTCTGGATCGCCCATAATCGTTACGCCGAGCTGGATTTTCTGCTGCTGTCCGCCAGATAATTTATCAAGTTGCGTATTAGCCTTGTCGCTCAAATTGACACGCTCCAAAAACTTCAGAGAGAAATCCTTAGCTTCTTTGCGACTCAAGCCTTTCAATTGACCAAAGTAAAGCATCACGTCTAAGACTTTTTCTTTTTTATACAAACCACGCTCCTCGGGAAGATATCCGAGGCGAATCTGACTTTCCACAGAATATGGCTTGCCGTTTATCAATAAATCGCCTGCGGTCGGCTGATATAGTCCCAACAATGCGCGCAACGTCGTAGTTTTTCCCGAGCCATTGCTTCCCAAAAAACCAAAAACTTCGCCGCGAAAAACATCGAAACTCAGATCTTTAATAACAGTTTTATCACCGAAACTCATCTTAAAATGACGAATCTCAACCATTTTTTTATTATCTGGCATACGCCTCCTTTTCTTTAAATAAAATTATAGCACTTAGCGTGGGAAAAAAGATATAATATAAATATGCGACTGCTAGTAATTGAGGACGAACGAAAAATTGCGAGGGTCATAACCGAATCTTTGAAACGCGAAAAATACGCGGTTGATGCGGCGTACGACGGGGAAGAGGGCTTTAATTTGGCGGATAGTCAGCCGTATGATCTGTTGATTGTTGATCGAATGCTGCCGGGATTAGAGGGCACGGAGATTGTTAAAAAATTGCGCGAGAATGGGAAAAATATGCCAATTCTGTTTCTGACAGCGCTGAGCACGACCGAAGATAAAACGCTCGGGCTGGACGTGGGAGCCGATGATTATTTGACTAAGCCTTTTGCAATTGATGAATTATTGGCGCGAGTGAGGGCTTTACTTCGCCGTCCACCGATTAGCCAGCCAGACGTTCTGCAAATTGACGATTTGAAAATTGACAAGCAACAACAGACGGTAACTCGCGCAGGAAAAATTATCGACCTGACGAACAAAGAGTATGCGCTACTGGAATATTTAATGCAACACCCGAATCAGATTCTCAGCAAGGAAACGCTGATTGATCACGTCTGGGATTTTGATGCTGATATTTTGCCGAATAATGTCGAGGCGTACATAAAAAATCTACGCCAAAAAATCGACAAACCGTTCAAAAAACAATTAATAAAAACCGTGCGCGGCTTCGGTTATAGGATTGAATCATGAAAATTTTTACTTCAGCAACAATTAAGTTGGCGGGCTGGTATTTGATGATTTTGATGATCGCTAGTCTGCTGTTTAGTAGCATTATTTTTCAGGTAGCGCGCTCGGAAGTTGATGCGCAAATTCATAAAATTATTGTTCAAGGGAAAGGTGATTTTCCTGCAATTAATTTGTCAGAGAGAATAGATAATTCAACTCGAAATCTTTTGATTAGTTTGGGCTATATAAATCTTATCGTTCTGCTCGCTGGCGGTTGGTGTTCATATTTATTGGCAAAAATCACTTTGCGGCCGATAGAAACTGCCCACAAAGCCCAATCGCGATTTGTTGCCAATGCCAGCCATCAGCTCCGAACTCCTTTGGCAATTATGAAAGCAGAGACTGAATTTGCGCTAAAAAATCGGAAGGCGAATAAGGCGGAACTTACAGAAACTCTGGAAAGCAATTTGGAGGAAATAAATAAGTTGACCGAGCTTACGGCAATGCTTCTGGAACTGTCGCGGACGGAAAATAAGTTAGCACTGGAAGACAAAAGTTTCAATTTGACGGAATTGATATCCGAGCTCATCCGCGAACGGAAAGCCGAAGCGCGAGTTAAAATGAATTGCCCAGAACACATAAATATTCCGCTTCATCACACCGCCACGCGGGAATTGTGCGCGATTTTGCTCGACAATTCATTGAAACATAGTCCGAAAAATTCTGTGGTAAAAATTCGCATCATTCCATCAAAACAAAACATCACCGTCAACTTCATCAACGACGGCACAATTTCACAACAAACTCTGCCACACGTCTTTGAGCGATTTTTCCGCGGCAACCAAAACACAAAAGGCTACGGATTAGGATTGCCATTAGCGGAACAATTGACAAAAGCGCTCGGCGGACAAATCTCTGTTAGCACCTCAAAAAACTCAACCATTTTCACAATTTCCTTGCCGATTCTGTAAATTTTCAGCTATTTTTCAGAATTAGATGTTGTAATAGAATTGTTGATTGGCAAAGTTGCCGATCCGAAAGGGGAAGTATGAATACAACATTTTTAAGTAAAAAAGGATTTAAGGAGCTTCAGAAAGAAATTTCTGGGCTAGAGATTTCAGAGAAAGCGCTCACGTTGGAATTGAAGGAAATTGGGCGCGCCAAATCGCGTGATGACAAATTACGCCGCAACGATGTAATTACGCAGTTGGAAAATATTCAATCAAAAATTTTTATGAAGAAGGATATTTTGCGCCACGCCAAGCCACTACCAAGGAAGCGCGATCGATTGAAAATTGCTATTGGCTCAGTCGTGGATTTGGTGGATCAACAGGGAAAGATTTTCCGTTATACGCTGGTTCATAGCCTGGAAGCAAATCCTCTGGACGGGCGAATTTCCGTGGATAGTCCGCTGGGAAAAAGCCTACTGAACCACAAAAAATCTGAAACTGTTTCCTGGAAAAATGGCTTGATGACCAGACAGCTACAAGTCGTTAAAATTAGCTAATCCAAATTGTCCACCACGACAGTTTGGCTCTCACTGGCAAGTGGGAGCTTTTTTTATATAAAGCAATGAGCCGATGCTGCGGCATGCTATAATTACACTAAGAATATTCACAAATTTAGCGACAAAAAATAAACGGGGGACATTATGTCAAAGCTAAACGTAGACCAGAAAAGTATCTATGAGCTTTTATCAGATAGGAAAGCGGACTACATTATACCAGATTACCAGCGTCCATATGCATGGGACGAGGATAGCTGCCAAACTCTCTGGGATGATATATTTTCTTTCGCGATACCAGATAATGATGCTACAAAATTCGACACAAGCGATGAATATTTTCTTGGCTCAATTGTGACTTTTGAAAACGACAAGAAACAGCAAGAAGTAATTGATGGTCAACAACGTCTGACAACATTCATGCTTCTTCTCCGAGCTTTCTATGACCGCTTCACGAAAATGCAAGACCAAGGCTCAAAAGACTTTTCCGAACGCATCGCCAGCTGTATATGGAAAACAGATGAAATGGGCAAGCCAGATAAAGATCACCTAAAAATAGATTCTGTTGTCGCCACTGATAAAGACAAGGAAGAATTCCTTTCAATCCTAAGAACAGGCATCGTTACCGACAGCCAAACTAGCCGATATGCCAATAACTTTAGATTTTTCCTTAAAAAAGTCGATGAATTCATCAATAGCTTCCCAACTTTTGCAAAGAACTTGCCAGCAAGAATTCTTAATAACTGCATCTTAATGCCAATTGAAGCCGAGTCCCAAGATACCGCTCTTCGTATTTTCTCAACATTAAATGATAGAGGTCTTCCGCTTTCGGATTCCGATATTTTTAAGGCTCAATTCTATCAATATTACAAGCAGAAAAGCGAAGACGACAGGGATGAGTTTATTAAAGATTGGAAAAAACTCGAGGAGACATGTGAAAAAATCTTTCACCCAATCACCGGCACACCAATGGACGATTTGTTTACGAGATACATGTATTTCATTCGCGCCAAGCGAGACAATAACAAGTCTTCCACGACCGAGTCACTCAGAAGATTCTACGAGCGTGATAAATATTCCGTACTTAAACAAGATGACACTTTTGAAAATCTTAAAGATCTTGCTCAATTCTGGGAAGATATTACCGATCAAAATCGTGAACGTTTCAGCGAAGAGGTTTTAAAGAAATTATTCATATTAAACTATGCTCCAAATAGTATGTGGAATTATTTCATATCTGTTTACTATTTAGCAAATCGCACCGAAGACGGAAAATTGGATGATGAAGATTTTAAGATGTTTCTCGATCGTACAATTGCATTTATATGGGGATACGCAATAATACACCCAGGCGTGAACGCATTAAGAACGCCTATTTTTGCCGAGATGCTGAATATAGTTAATCTAAATGAAGTTACATTCTCAGACTTCAAATTTGATAAAGAGCAAACACGCAGTGCGATCCTTATTTATGATTTCAAAAACGGCAGACCAATCACTAAATCCATGCTGGCGCTTCGTATGATGCTTAATAAAGAGCAATCATATCCAAAACTCTCTCAGCAGTTTGATATTGAACATATTTATCCCAGAAAGCGACAGGAAAATGAGAAAGGATTGTCTAATAATCGACAAATCGACCTCCTTGGCAATAAATCTCTTTTAGAAAAACGAGTCAATATTCGCGCATCCGACTATAGATTCGAAGACAAAATTAAATACTACCAGGGTTTTGACAACAGTAGAGGACAGCGCATAGGCGGAACAGAAAATCTTGAGCTCAAGAATATAAGCAATGTTTATAAAAAATTCGGAGAAAAAGAAATTGTCGAGAGGACTAATTTGTTTATTGACGATTTTATGAATTTACTAGATAAAAATGGCTTGATTGTCTAAAAATAAAAATCGCCCAAAAGAGCGATAATTTATGCCTGTCAAAGAAGAGTCATACATCGGTAAGCTCATTGCAACAGGAATTTTTGATGAGCTCATTAGAACCTACGGCGACGAAATAAAACGCATACAGGGAGTAGCAAGGATAAGGCCCTATTGGGGACTAAGAGATGTGGATAAAATGACAGCTGGCGGCGTGCAATACGTCGAATATGACGATTCGGGTTCAGTCATTAAGAGGTATTCTTTTGAGGAGTATAAGGAGAAGCGCCGCCAAGAAATTAGAGAGTACAACATTGCGCGTGGCATTCCAGAAAATGAAGGAACAGACTTTTAAGAATCAGAATATTCTAGCGTAACCCACAAAAAATCCTGCCCATTCAGTGCCTGCATATACGGCACGTCGTTGATATCATCTCGCATTAGCTCACCCAGATACAATGCGGCGTCGTTGAGTAATGTGTATTTTTCTCCCTGAGATGCAGCAGTAGGGCTATCAACACCACATATCTCAGCAACTTGTTTCATAATCGTTTCACGATACAGTGCAAACGAATTACAATCGAGTGCTGCCAGCAGGTATGCCCAGGTAGACGGAGCAAAGCTTCTGTCTGACATAAACAATTGTGCAAGTTGACTAGCCGTCTGAATGCATTCCGCAGCCGTTTCAGGTTTTGCAATCCATAATTCACTCAGGACCGAATGGGCATTTTTGCGTAATAGAAGAGCTTTTAGGTCTTCAATATCACGCCAATTAGCAAAATTGCTAGTATTTGTATGGTGCGTTACAATATGCGCGATCTCTGCAATCGAGCCACCATTAACCGAGTCGTACGCCGCCAGCTCTTTATTAAGGCGCGGCAATATATCCCATTTGTATGATTCATCCCATAAGGCTTTGTCACCAGAAAATCGTCGCCGCAAGTACTCGTCTCTGCGTGATTCATAAAATGCCTGTAAAGCAAGTTTATTGATTTTCATCTTTTTCCTTTCTTTCGATAAATTCATCAAGCGCAGCAATTACCTTACAAGCCGTCCAGCCATTTCGGACTGGACAATAATTCCTATTTAACCAAGCTTTACAACAGAGGTAGTTATTCATGGTAGCTAAAGGTCGCGGAACCTTGTCACTCACTCTGTTATACAGCTTGGCTGGGACGGCAGGATTCGAACCTGCGAATGCTGGGACCAAAACCCAGTGCCTTACCACTTGGCGACGTCCCACTATTGCCAGGACAATGACGATTATAGCACGCCAGCCAGAAAAAATCCACACATCCTGATATAATATAACCTAATGAGAAAACAAATTTTTGAGACTTTAAGATTGGAAAAAATCGTTGGCGGCGGGCAAGCCATCGGGACGCTTGACGACGGTCGCAAAGCATTCGTCTGGGGAGGGTTGCCAAAAGAACTTGTAACGATTCGCGTGACAAAGAAAAAATCACACTTCGTCGAAGGAATAGTGACGGAAATTATCGAGAAAAGTCCAGAGCGAATTACGCCGAAGGATGAAAATAGCTATTTAAGCACCAGTCCTTGGCAAATAATGCCGATGTCCAGCGAGCAATCACACAAAGCGTCGCTAATCGAAGAGGCTTTTTTACTTCACAACGTTACATTGTCTGAAAAAATCGAGGTATTTTCTGACGGCGTAGAATTTAATTATCGCAATAAAGTCGAGTTCAGTTGGTTCGGCGACAAAACGGACGACGACGAAAAAGAAACTTTGGACTTGGCATTTTTCAAGCGTGGCGGCAAGAGAAAAGTTGTCGTCGACGGAACCAGCTTGGCGCACCCGAGCATAAATAAATTGGCAATTGAAATCCGCGACCTCTTACAAACAAAACCGATTGTCGCACGCCAATTAAAAACACTCTTGATTCGCTCAGACCAACAGGGAAACGCCGTTTGGCAATTGTACGTAAAAGATAAGATAGAAAACCTGATTTCCGACGATGAAGCCAAATTGCTATCAGCCGTGGGCGGCGAAATAATTTATTCCGACCCCAAAAGCCCAGCCAGCAAGATCACAGAACGCTTGAACAAATTCGGTAGCACAACACTGAGCGACACGATTTTAGGCGTCGCCTTCAACTACGCTTGCGAAGGATTTTTCCAAGTTAACATTCCCGTCTACGAAAAAGCCTTAAGCGACATGAAAGCGTGGATCGATTGCAATGAAAAATTGCCGACGCTCGACCTTTATTCTGGCGTTGGGACAATCGGTTTGACAATTGGAGGCGATGACGTGACGCTGGTGGAAATTAACGAACATGCCGTCGCGGAAATGCAGAGGAATATTGCCAAGCTGAATCGACCGAATGCCAAGGCGATTTTGGCGCCGAGCGAAAAATCTCTGGAATATATAACGGGCGAGCAAATTGTCATCGTTGATCCGCCGCGCGCTGGACTTCATGCGGATGTTACTAATAGGCTACTGGAAACAGAGCCGCCTCGGATTATTTATCTGAGCTGTAATCCAGTCACGCAAGCGCGAGACGTCAGACTGCTCCAAGAAAAATATGAAATCGCGCATCATCAAGGCTACAATTTCTTCCCGAGGACGCCACACATTGAGCACCTTGTGGTTTTGGATAGAAATATATAAACATAGAGTCACGGAGGTTTTATGAAATTATTTAATAAAAAAGAAGCTCCTCTTATACAAAACGCTGGAGGTGCTATTATAACTAAGTCGATTTACGAAGGAAAATCTAAGCTGAAATGGCTTTTTAGAGAGGAAGGAGCCAATCCAGCCGATTGTGGATGGCGAGCAATAGGAGACACTGATACTCAAGAATATATAGATAACCCAAAGAATCTCATCATTGTAGATTTCAATACTCTTGCAAATATTGAACCCGCGGTTTTAGCAGTATACGACATGCCCATAGGTACGGACTTAACATTCCATTTTGATGAAAGCGGAAGGTATTTTACCGATTCAAATACTGGTAGTCGAATAAAAATGTACTAGTAGAATCAATAGCATCTAGAAAATACCCAAATTAAAATATTCGCTAGCTCCTATAAGTCACGCTTATCTACGATACAGCTAGGCGCACCCTCTAGTATTCACATTTACCGAACAATTCGTCGACCAGCCCAGCGAGCAATGAATAGCTGAGCTAACATCGCTACGACAATTGCGCCAGCTGCTGGCCACATTATGAACAAATTTGGCACGGTGAAATCGAAAAAGTCGCGCAGAAAGCCAAAGCTAAAGCTTCCAGCCGCCACAATAATCACCGACAGAAGATAAAGCAAGCGAGCACGCTTGGCGGATTTATCGATAGTTACGTCCAGCATAATTCCCACCAAGAACACCAAATATACGCCAAATAAAGTCGCGGTAAGCACCGTCATCGTTGCGACTTCTGTAGCGTGACCAGGGAACATAACAGAGGTAATCCAATAGGTGAACGCGACAGCCACGCCAGTAATTAAAGCAATCGGCGTAACAGCCAGCAAAGTATCGTGCCAGAATCTCTTCGGATTTATTCGATGCTTCGGTACTGGTGGAAACAGCGTCCACATAAGAGTCGGCATAGTCACCAGAAAGATATTCATAAACGTAATATGGCGCGGCGAGTACGGATAATTCATATTGATGAGAATCGTCGCAAGAAGAAGCGTTACGCCGTAAATAATTTTATGGAAAAATAGAACAGCGATGACTTCGATTGCTTGCATAATTTGATTGCCCAATTTCATTCCCATCGGCAGAGAAGTGAACGAATTGTTGAGCAATATAATGTCGGAAACTCGACGCGATGCTGGAGCGCCCGCGTACATCGCCACGCCGAGGTCCGCTTTTTTCAGCGCCAAAGCGTCATTTACGCCGTCACCAACCATACCAGTGAACTTTCCCGATTGCTGGAATCGATTGATCAAACGCTCTTTTTGGTCTGGCAAAACTCTGGCAAAAATCGTGTAAGTATCAGCCGCTTTATTAAATTCATCTTCGCTAAGCACCGCCAAATCTTCGCCTAAAATTGCCTTTTCTGGATGTTTAATTCCAGCTTCCTTAGCGATATATTGAACTGTGCGCGGATTATCACCAGAGATTACGCGAATAGTTACGCCTTGGCTCTGCAAAAAATCCACCGTTTCAACAACGCCATGACGCAGGGAGTTGCGCAGAACAACCGCACCAATTGCCATTCCAGAACCATTTTTCAAGTCTTTCAATTTGGTTTTATCATCCGAAAATTCAGCCAACATCAACACGCGCAAGCCATTGTCAGCCCAATCATTCAGCTTCTTCTGAGTTTCCTTATCCACTGGCGCCAACTTCGACACAAACTCTGGCGCGCCCATCATTAACGTCCGAATTTCACCGTCAATATTCGCCCTCACGCCAGCCATTTTACGCGCCGACGAAAACGCCATAACTTCCAAAACTTTTGTATTTTTTGGCGACGTAGCTTCCGCCAAAATTGCACGACCAGTGATATTTCCGCCGCTGGTTTCATGAGCGATTAACGCCGCAAAACTCGCGATTTCAGAGTCTGAATAGCCAATCTTATCACTGAACGCCGCGACTTTTTCAAGCGTAACTTCATCGCTAGTCAAGGTGCCTGTTTTATCTACAGCCAGCAAATTCAAAAGCGCCATCGCTTCAATTGCTGACAATTTTTGCGGCAAGACTTTCGCCTGAGCTAATCGCAGTGAGCCGAATGCCAAAAGCAGCGAACTCGCCAACAATAAACCTTCCGGCACAACTGTAACCGCTGCCGAAGTTATGGTTTTTAAGATAACGACGACATTATCGCCAGAGAAATAATAGACAATAGCTATAAGTAGCGACAGGACAATTGCGCCATAAGTCAAGAAATAAATTGCGCGCCAAATCGCCAATTGCAGGGGCGTAAGTTCTGGCTTGTAACGCTTCAGAACTTGGCTAATCGCGCCAGCTTTCGTGTCGTCACCAATCGCGATTACTCGCGCCGTGCCCTCGCCAGCCAAAACCGTCGTTGCCGCCAGCACGACATCGCCGTCCTTTTTCTCAATCGACGCAGACTCGCCAGTCAGCATGCTTTCATTCAGCTCCAAGCCTTTTGACTCAATAACTTTCGCGTCCGCCGGTAGTTCATCGCCAGCCTGAATAAGAATTTCATCGCCAATTTTAAGCTCATCATAACCGACCTCGACAACATTTCCATCTTTCAACAATCGAGCTTTCGGCGCGCTCATCAGCTCCAATTGACGCAAAACTCGTTTGGCCCTTAGCTCCTGAATAATGCCAATCGTCGAGTTCACGACAATCACCACCGAAATAAACCACGCGTCACGATATTCGCGAACATAAATCAGCGCGCCAGCCAACAGAAAAATCACCACGACAATAGGTGAAAGCAGATTCCGCTTAATAATATCCAAATAGTCGCGCATTAAATTGCCCGAATCCTTCTATAGCTGAACCTCGCGCCAACTCGCCAATTTCCGTACGCGTCAGAGTCGAATTGATATATCTCGCCATTTTTCACTTCAGAAATCAAAACCAAGGCGGGATTATACGGCGCCAAAGTTTTATAAAAATGCAAATCTTCATCCGTGACGTGCTTTCTTCCAGGGAAAACTTCGCGGAATTTGCGCTTGCCGATGTCTTCAAAATATCGCGGCTGACCTTTTGGCGGAATAAATAATTCCGCACGCATGCCCATTCGAGAAATTATCTTTTTAACATCAGACAAAATCAACGGCGAAGTCGCCTCCAAATACATCATCAGCTGCTTTTTATTCGTCAAAAACACCGACGCCTTAGCCGTGCGACTAACATCAGCGTGCCACAAAATTATCGATTGAACATCAATTGGAAAACCAAATTTTTCCTTAGCAATTCGCTCCAGTGCCAGCTCGTCGTACGTCGCCTTATTCATAGATAATATTTTACCATTTTTTTATGAGGTGCGCGAGATGGCAAAGACGTGAAATCTAATAGTCAACTTGCCTGACCGCTTCAATTGCTTGACGGGAAATATCCAAGTGGCTTTTACCCTTAAACGCATCTTCTGGATGTTTTTCATTCCAGTCATCGACATTTTCTTCAGCACAATCTTTAATGGCGTGATTAACACAAAATTCAAGTCGCTTAATGCTTTGGGCGTTTTCAAGATAATCGATGGAAGACTGAACTGATCTTCGATATTCTTTTTCATTCAGCCAGTAGACTTGATAACTCAGAAAGATCAACGCAATCGTCAGCACAAACATATATATATGACTAAATCTTATCTTTTTTAAGTTTTTCATTTAATCCTCCTTATGCTAAATTTACAACTTCGGACAGATTCTGTAAATAGCAATTTTGATATCGCGTCCTGAAGCCTGCCAGCATGGTAAAATAAAACTATGGATTTCAACACTCGTTACGCTAAATTAAACGATAATCAACGACAAGCAGTCGACTACATTCACGGATCGCTTTTGGTAATTGCTGGGCCAGGAACGGGGAAAACCGAGCTTCTAAGTATGCGCACTGCCCAAATCCTAAGGCAAACCGACACCTTGCCGAACAGTATTTTATGCTTGACGTTTACTGAAAGCGGCGCCACAAATATGCGCCAACGACTCCGCCAGATTATCGGTGAGGATGCGTATAAAATTGCGATTCATACATTTCACAGCTTCGGCACAGAAATCATCAATCAACATCGCGAGTATTTTTTCCGTGGCGCCGACGCTCAGCCGGTTGACGAATTGACGCAATATCAAATTATCTCTGGAATACTCGAAGAACTTGATTGGCGAAATCCATTAAGCGCGAAAAACAATGGGGAATTTGTTTATATTAAAGACCTCATCCGAGTTATTTCCGAGTTCAAGCAAAGCGGCTTAACGCCGTCAGAATTACGGGCAATTATAGAGGACAATCAAAGCACAATCGCCGAAATTGCGCCAGATATTCAGCAAGTATTTTCCGCCAAAATATCGAAAAAGACAATTGAAATGTTTGCGCCGATAGCTGAGAAAATTGCCAATTTAGCCGCCAAAAATCCTGACGAGAAAAATTCAAAATTGCCAGCCTCAATCACGCCATACGCCAACGTTTTGGCGCTGAGCATTGTGCACGCCACCCAGGAAGCGATTGACGAAAACTCAACCAAGCCGCTGACTGCTTGGAAAAATAAATGGTGTGAAAAAAATGCCAATGGCGAATTTGTCCTGAAAGATTTTACCGCCGCAGAAAAATTATCTGCCGCAATTGACGTTTACGAGAAATACGTAAATATTTTATCCGAACGCTCGTTATTTGATTACGACGATATGATTTTATCCGTTATTCAAGCCTGCGAATCTCACCCAGAACTGCGCGCAAATCTCCAAGAGCAATTCCAGTTCATCATGGTCGACGAGTTCCAGGACACAAACTTGGCGCAACTTCGATTGCTGTTCAATTTGACCAGCGAGAACGACGACAATCCAAACATCATGGCGGTCGGCGACGACGACCAAGCAATCTTCAGCTTCCAAGGCGCAGACGTGGGCAACATCCAGCGCTTCCGTCAACATTATCACGACCCAAAAATCATCGTTTTGACCGACAATTATCGCTCCGCCGAAAACATTTTATCCTCAGCGCGGGACGTCATCACTCAAGGCGCGGATCGACTGGAAAACACAATTGACGGGTTGTCAAAACAATTGACCGCACACGCAAATAGCGAAGGCTCAAAAGTCGAAATCCAAGAATTCTCATCTGTTAGTGAAGAGCGAGCGGGAATTGCCAAACAAATTGCCGAGCTGATAAAAAACGGCGAGAAACCAGAAAACATCACGATTATTGCGCGCCATCATAAGGAACTCATTGAAATTCTTCCGCATCTTTATAAGGAAAATCTTTTTGTCAATTACGAGCGTCACGACGATATTTTAGAGCAAGATATAATTCAGATTCTGGACAAATTAGCGCGAACTGTCGTGGCGATTAGCCAGAATAATTTGGACGTTGCCAATAGTTTATTGCCGGAAATTACGGCTCATCCCGCGTTTGGATTTTCTGCGCTGGACATCTGGAAATTGAGCCTTCAAGCTTACAAAAATCGGCAATTGTGGCTGGAAAGTATGCTGGCGAATAGCGTATTTAAGGAATTTGCGGAGTGGCTTTTGGAGCGCAGTAAGGACGTGCCGAATTTGCCACTGGAAGAGCAATTGGACAATTTATTAGGCTTAACTAACGATGAAAGCGGCGATCTTCCAGCCAATTCTCTTGCCAATTTCTATTTCTCGCCAGAAAAATTAGATAAAAACCCAGAAGCATATCTGACAATTTTGGAAAGTTTGCGTACTTTGCGCCAAAAACTTCGCGATCGAATCACCGATAAAAACCCAACTCTGGAAGATTTTTTGGAATTTATTGATCTGCATATTTCAACAAAAACTCGCTTAACGCAAATTCGCACGCACGCAAGTTCACTCAGCGGCGCCATAAACTTAATGACCGCCCATAAATCCAAAGGTCTGGAATTTCCGCACGTTTTTGTGATTGGGGCAATTGACAGCGCTTGGGGCGAGAAAGTCCGTACACGCAGTCGAGCTATCCGATATCCCGCAAATCTCCAACTTCAGCCAGCGGGCGCTACTTATGACGAGCGACTTCGGCTATTTTTCGTGGCGATGACTCGCGCCAAAACCACATTGACCATGACTTATTCCCAAACCAACGATTCTGGCAGCGACACGATAATCGCCAGTTTCTTGACGAATTGCACACCAACCATCATTCCGACCAGCGACGATCCAGCTGAACAAATTAAACTGGCTGAAACTGACTGGACAACGCGACTAACTTCACCGATTATTCCGGAATTAAAGGATTTATTGGCGCCAGCACTAGAAACATACAAGCTTTCCGCGACGCATTTGAATAATTTCCTCGACGTTTCACGTGGCGGACCGCAGAATTTCTTATTGAACAATTTGCTACATTTTCCATCCGCCAAAAATTCCGCCGCAGCTTACGGAACCGCGATTCACAGCAGCCTTCAGCAAGCGCATTGCTCATTTAGCGCCGATCATCAACTGCCAAGCACCGAACAAATTCTCCAATTTTTCCAAAAATCCCTCGAGAGCCAGCATTTGCCGGCGGACGATTTTCAATTGTACTTAGACAAAGGGAAGTCGGCTTTGACCGCGTTCTTAAACGCCAAATCTTCAGATTTTCACGACACGGACTTGGCGGAATTGGACTTTTCAAACCAAGGCGTAATTATAGATAGCGCCAGATTGACCGGTAAACTTGACGTCGTCGACATCGACAAACAAAATAAAACCATCTTCGTAACGGATTATAAAACTGGCAAGCCGGCGCATTCCTGGAAAGGTTCGGCCGATTACGAGAAAATCAAACTTCATAAATATCGCCAGCAATTGATGTTCTATCAGCTGCTGGTCGAGCATTCGCGCGATTATAGCAATTTCACGTTTACTGGCGGGCGATTGCAATTTGTCGAGCCAGACATGAAGACCGGCGATATTCTCAGCTTGGAAGATACATTCTCCAGAGAAGAGCTGACTGAATTTACGCAACTAATTGAGATTATTTGGCAGAAAATCACCACGTTAGATCTGCCGGATATTTCTGACTATTCGGCGGATTATAAGGGAATGCTACAATTTGAAAAAGACCTGCTGGCGGGCGAAATATAAAAATATTCTGGTATATTGTTGCATTTTTTCATAATTAGTGTTATTATAATAAACGCTTTTGTTCATGGAGCTGACTTCTCGGGGAGGTGTCGCAAATGACACCAAACCCTGACCATGCTTCGCACAAAAGCATGGTTTGAAAGAGGGGTTAGTCCCTTTCTATTGCCGCAACCGCGGCAGGAAGGGGGTGAAACCCCATGACCTATACCGATGACGATCACCGGGCCGCCCTCCAGGCGGCCCGGAATGGCCAGGCTACCGCCGAACAGGAGCGCAAGCTCCAGGAGGCGGCTCGTCAGGCCGGATCTCGCGGCGACGAAGCTCGCCGTGCCCTGCAAGGCAAGAAATAAAATCTTGCCTTGAAAAAAAGACGGTTCGGGTGTGCGTCCGAAACCTGCTGACCTCTGTGGTCAGCAAAGGGCGTCCGTCCGCCCCCGGGTCAGGTTCGCCCAGCCGGTAGTCCGGAAAAGAATCAAGGGACATATAGCTCTAAATGGCAGAGCACCCGCCGCGTCGACAACGATGTCGGCGCAGTGGGAGGTTGCGGGTTCGAGTCCCGCTGTGTCCACTGAGATGACACAGCGACGTGTCATCTCTCCCCACCGGGTTCGCGAGATTCACTCGTGGTAGTCGATTTCAGCGTTGAAATTAACTCCGAGCAGAACCGCTTGAGCCCCACCCCCCCTCATTCTCAAAGACGAGAGTGAGGGGTTTTCTCCTTTTTGTGATAAAATAACAGAGATGACATCGTTTTGGAATGATTTACCACAGCCATTTTTTATATTGGCACCAATGGAAGCCGTCACCGACGTCGTGTTTCGTCATGTCGTGAAACAGGCTGGCGCGCCAGATATATTTTTCACTGAGTTCGCAAATGCTACCGGCTGGGTTCACGCTGGCGACAAAGCCATAGCTGGGCGACTAATTAAAACCGACGATGAGCAGCCGCTGATTGCGCAAATCTGGGGTGGCGAGCCAGGGGATATGGAAGCTTTTGCTAAGCACTGCGCGGAACTTGGTTTTAACGGAATTGATATCAATATGGGATGTCCCGCCAAATCTGCCATTAAAAGCGGTGGCGCAGCTCTGATCCGCCGACCCGACATAGCGATAGCTGCAATTGACGCTGCCAAAAAATCTGGATTGCCAGTTAGCGTAAAAACTCGGCTGGGCTATACTTACGTCGACGAGTGGCGCGAGTGGCTTACGACAATTCTCAAGCAAGACATTGTGAATTTGACAATTCATCTGCGCACCAAAAAAGAGATGAGTAAAGTTGCGGCGCATTATGAATTGATTGACGAGATTATTAAACTGCGCGATGAAATTGCCCCGCAAACACTCCTGACTATCAACGGCGACATTCGCGACCGAGAACATGGGCTGGAAATTGCCAGAAAACATCCTGGCGTGAATGGAATTATGATTGGGCGAGGCGTTTTCAGTGATCCGTTTTGCTTCCGCGAGTCGAAAACTGACGCAGAGAATCATAAGGAAGAACTGTTGGCGCTCCTTAATTATCACTTGGATTTGTTCGATTCTTATCAGCCGACTTTAGGACGACCTTTTGAAACTCTAAAACGTTTTTTCAAGATTTATATTCGCGATTTTGACGGCGCAAAGGAGCTTCGGGAGAAGTTGATGCACACTACGACAACCGACGAGGTGCGATCAATACTTGCACACAACGATCATCCACATTATACTTATTGACATGACAGCAAAAAAACAAAAACTACAAAAACAACAAGCCATAGACACATGGATCGTCATAGCATTATGGGTAAGTGCTATCTGGTTCTCGTTCGCACGCGGATTCATTACTGGCATCGGCGGTTGGGTACTAGCACTACTTGCCCCGTGGGCGCTTATAGTTAGCTGTATCTGTCTTGCAATCATCTCCCGACAAATGAAAAAACGCCATGCATCAAAAGACCATCTCACCACAATAGTACGTGTTTCCTTTATCGTCATGTCAATCTCATTATTTATCTGCGGCCTTGCAATGCCTGATTTTAGCGACATGGAGACCTTTTCAACATTATCCGTGTATACAAATAACGCTATTTCATTTAAAACATCAAAAACTATCGCCATTATCTCAGGGTTTGTAGTGGTTCTGTCTCTATTCGTGGCTGTTACTTTTGGTATCGCTGAAGATAAAGAATAGACGACGGAAGACGTCGCTATTTAGATTAGTATTAATTAGAGTCTTAGTACTATACGCAAATTGATTGAAAAAGTATAGATAATATTATATAATATAAATATGTTACCTTCAGAGATGCGTACATGTGACATATTACACCAGGATCAGCCAAGGAGAAAACTGCGTACGGCAATAGAAAACATACCCAGCGGACAACTACTCATAGTAAACAATACACCACTGAGTAGCGTTACTCGCGGTCAAAGACTTACATTTACTCCCGTTGAAGATTATTATACAGGACGACGGGACGCAACAAGTGGTATCATGTTCGGAAACATGTCAACAAATGACATAGAAATACCTGTAGCAATTAAGCCTCATGACAATATCGCTTCTGCACTTTCAGAATTTTGTATTACACAACATCTTATTAGTGAAGGACATATTAAACCGTACCAACCACTAGGATTTTTATCAGGCAGAGATTCAATATATACACTATCCGCATTCGAAGGCGATGTTGTGAGCTGTGACACGATTACCGACAGCACAGATATTCCTAAAAAGATACAAAAGGTTCTACTTGTGGGAGCAGCGACACTCGCGAGGCTACATAAATCGGGAGTTGCACATGGCGACGCGCAAATTAAAAATACTGCATTCAGTGTAAAGACAGGGGAAGAGCGAGCAATAGACCTAACTTCCTCTTATTTTGATAAAAACGGTCGCGGCATCACTGATGACATGCATTCGTATATAGATACATTACCTGATTACATTAGTCCATCACTGGATAATAAGTATATCGAGAAATATTTTATTGATCCATACTTATCTCTAGTCGCTGGTGCACTATCAAAAAAGCAACAGAATAGTGTTCATCGCGTTACTAATAATCTATGAGTAAATCTGTATATACCTTTCAATCTTCACGCCCAGTTTAAGGCACAAAAAACAAAACCCCGACGATATTGGCAGGGTCTTGTCCAATTATTTACGCGCTCAAACCTAGCGTCGTCGCTTACGCCTATGAAGATCGGCAACCTTCAATCGCACCATATGACGATCGATAAGCTGCTTAGCTTTCTCGCGCTCAACTTGATCGCCAGCTTCATCACGCGCCTTAATAGCACGCTCCAGAGCCTTCTGAGTTTCCGCCTCGATGATGTCATCGCCGTGATCAGCTTCATCAACCAGAATCTGCACCGACGAATAGTCAATTTTTACCACGCCACCAGAGATTGCGAAATACTCCAGATGATTATCAGAATCTTCTTTATGTCGACGCACGGTAATCACGCCATTCCTCGCGATAGTCACTAGCGGCTCATGGCTTGGGAAAACGGAAATTTCGCCGTCAGTAGTCGGAATTGACACCGAATAAACTTCTTCGTCAACCTTCGTACCGACAAGTGTGACTAATGACAATTTCATGACTATTTAGCTTTCTTTTTAGAATGTTTTTTAGCCTCGGCAGATTCAGCTTCAGCGTCGCGAGCGACTTGGTCAGCCAACGTACCCTGAACCATATAGAACCAGTTTTCAGGTTTATCGTCGTATTTACCAGCCAAAATGTCGGAAGCGTCGCGAATGGTATCTTCCAATTTAACGTAAACTCCTGGATTTCCAGTAAACTTCTCAGCTACGTGGAATGGCTGTGCCAAGAATCGCTGAATACGACGAGCGCGAGCAACAATCTGCTTCTGGTCGTCCGACAATTCTTCCATACCTAAAATAGCGATGATGTCCTGAAGCTCTTTATATTGCTGCAAAATTCGCTGAACCTCACGCGCCACGCGATAATGCTCTTCGCCAACAATTTCTGGATCAAGCGAGTTTGAGCTGGAGTCCAAAACGTCAACCGCTGGATAAATACCGATTTCCGTCAATGCACGATTCATCACAATTGTAGCATCAAGGTGAGCAAAGGTCGTCGCAGGAGCTGGGTCGGTCAAGTCGTCAGCTGGCACATAGACAGCCTGAACAGAGGTAATCGAGCCCTTCTTCGTTGATGTAATTCGCTCTTGCAAAGCACCCATTTCCTGCTGGAGGTTTGGCTGATAACCAACCGCACTCGGCAAACGACCAAGCAATGCTGACACCTCAGCACCAGCCTGAGTGTAACGATAAATATTGTCGATAAATAGCAAGACATCTTTACCTTCGTCACGGAAAGCTTCAGCCATAGCTAAACCCGACAACGCCACGCGCAAACGTGCTCCAGGCGGCTCGTTCATTTGCCCGAAGACTAGCGAAGTTTTATCCAAAACGCCAGCTTCTTCCATTTCATAGTAAAGGTCGTTACCTTCACGAGTTCGCTCACCAACACCAGCAAAAACAGAGTTTCCAGAATGGAACTTAGCGATATTATTAATCAACTCAGTGATAAGAACTGTCTTACCAACACCAGCACCGGCAAACAAGCCAGCTTTTCCACCTTTAGCAAGTGGCGCAATCAAGTCGACGACCTTAATGCCGGTTTCCAAAATCTCAGTCTTATTTGACTGCTCAGAAAGTGCTGGAGCAGGGCGGTGAATTGGGGCGGTTTTACCCTTCGGTTGAGGTTTTTCGTCAATCGCTTCACCAACAACATTGAACATTCGTCCTTGAGTTTCCGCGCCGACTGGAACGGAAATTGGAGCGCCAGTCGCAACAACTTCTGCACCACGACTCAAACCATCCGTTGATGATAAGGCAATTGCTCGAACAGTGTGCTCGTCCAAGTGCTGAGCAACCTCCAGCACCAAATTCTCATCGCCGTTTTTAACGTGCAACGCGTCGTAAATCGCTGGAAGTTCAACGTCTCGCGGAAATTCCACGTCAACGACCACACCAACGATCTGAATAATTTTACCTAAATCTTTTGCCATCTTTTTCTCCTTTATCATTGTTCCATCGCCTCCACACCGCCAGAAATTTCAGCAAGCTCCTGAGTAATCGCCCCTTGACGAGCCTTGTTCATAGCTAGCGTCAAATCGTCAACCAAATCGCTGGCATTATCCGTAGCATTCTTCATCGCCATCATACGCATAGAATGCTCACTGGCGCGAGCATCAAGCAACGCCTGCAACAGTCGCGCACCAACCAAACGATACGCCACCGCATCCAAAACCTCTGGAATGCTCGGCTCATATTTGGCGTCAGAAATCGTGTTAGAAACTTCACTCGGATCAACCAAGATTTTCGTTCCTGCTGGCAATAATCTGTCCAATTCAGCAGTCTGAACCATGCTATTGACAAAACGCGTATAAACAAGCGTAACTGCGTCAACTTCGCCATTTTCAAACATATTTACTGCCGTGTTCAAAATCGTGTGGAATGTCAATCCAGACGGCTGATCTGGCAAATCTTCATACGTACCGATGATTTTCGTATCTTTAAGGCGCGTTGCGAACTGCGAAGCTCGGCGACCGATGGTTAAGGTCAAGTTCTCAATTCCGCGCTCGTCATCACGCTTTAATAGCTCCAAATATTTCTTCAAAACGTTGGTGTTGTATGCGCCAGCCAAACCCTTGTCGCTGGCCACCACGATAATCAATCGCTTATTTATCTTTCGCCTGGCGAATAGCGGGTGATTGTCAGTTGCGCCTTGGCTCGCCAAATAAGACAGCAATTCTTCCGCCGCCATTGTGTACGGCGCAGAAGCTTTGTCCGCCTCTTGAGCGCGACGCATTTTACTAGCCGCCACCAATTGCATAGCCTTGGTGATCTGCTTAGTCGAGTCCACCGAACGAATGCGATTTTTCAGCGCGCGAGTACTCGGCATGAATTACTCCTCAAATCCTTTCGCTATTTCTTTCGTAGCTTCGTCAATCAATTTCAATTGCTCATCCGAAGGTTTGTCGCCCTTGTTCAACTCACGCATAGCATCTTTAGAATTTTTCCAGAGATAGGTCAATAGAGCAGACTGCGCGTCCTTAATCTTAGAAACTGGAACATCGTCAAACATACCGCCAGTCACCGCGTGAATACTGACAAATTGCTCCCAAACGCTCATCGGCTGATATTGTGGCTGCTTCAGAAGTTCAGTGAGTCGCTGACCGCGGTCAATTTGAGCCTTTGTCGCATCGTCAAGATCTGAGCCAAATTGAGCAAATGACGCCAATTCGCGGAACTGAGAAAGACCAAGCTTCAAGTTTCCGCCGACAGATTTAACGGCTTTCGTTTGAGCCGCGCCACCAACACGAGAAACGGATAGACCCGCTGAGATGGCTGGGCGAATGCCTTGATAGAACAAGTCGGTTTCCAGGAAAATCTGACCGTCGGTAATAGAAATCACGTTGGTCGGAATATAAGCGGAAATGTCGCCAGCTTGCGTTTCAATAATTGGCAGAGCCGTCAAGCTTCCCGCGCCAAGTTTATCAGACAATTTAGCCGAGCGTTCCAACAAGCGTGAGTGCAAATAGAAGACGTCACCTGGGTAAGCTTCGCGTCCTGGTGGACGGCGCAACAATAGCGACATCTGTCGGTAAGCCACCGCGTGCTTGGTCAAATCGTCATAAATCATCAATGCGTGACCGCCGTTATCGCGGAAATATTCACCCATAGCCGTACCAGCGTAAGGCGCCAAATAAAGCAGGGAAGCCGCGTCGGACGGGCTGGTCGCAACGATAATCGTCTGATCCATCACGCCTTCTTCTTTTAATCGGTCGACCAACCTGGCAATCTTCGACAACTTCTGACCAATCGCCACATAAACGTTCACCACGCCAGTTTTTTGACGCGCCTGGTTGATCATCGTATCGATAGCAATCGCCGTCTTACCGGTTTGACGGTCACCAATGATAAGCTCACGCTGACCACGACCGATCGGGAACATCGCGTCAATCGACATAATACCAGTCATCAGAGGTTCGTGAACCGACTTACGGCCCATCACGCCAATGGCAGGACGCTCAATTAAACCACGTTTCTTCGTTTTAATCGCTGGACCGTTGTCAAGAGGTCGACCTAGCGGGTCAACCACTCGCCCCAACAGCTCTTCGCCGACTGGAACATCTAGCACCGAACCTTTACGGCGAACGCTGGCGCCAGCCTTAACCTTATCTTCACCACCAAGAATCACCGCGCCAATTTCATCTTCCATCAAGTTCAGGGCAAATGCTTCAACCGTGCCGCCGTCAGTTTCAATTTCCAGCACTTCGCTATAGCCAGCGCTACTTAAGCCATGCACCCAAGCCACGCCGTCACCGACGCGAATAACCACGCCAGCATCTTCCAAACCTTCCGTCGCCTCCAGCTGCGCGATTTTTTCCCGCAGGCTTTTGGCTAATTCTGTCACATCAATCTTGCTCATTTTTCCTCCTAGATTTTCTTCGCCCGCAAGTCGTTTAACTTCTTCGAAACCGTTGCGTCCAGTGTTGCGGTCGGCGTTTGTAGCTTAAATCCGCCAATCAACGTCGGGTCAATTGATTCTCTTAGCGACACTTTTGGCTTGCTATTTTTACTGCTCGCCGCAGTCGCCAGAAATTGCTCTATCTTGCGCCTCGTGTTGTCATCAAGCACTCTCGCACTCTCGACCGACGCCACAATTTCACCACGCTCAGCCAATTCTGCCTCAATATCTCGCACCAACAAATCAACTTCACGTTCATGCTTTTCGTAAATCAAAAGACCAGCAATTTCTTCCAACACCGCGTCATTGCCAGCTAAAATTTGTTCAGCTGCGTACTTTGCCAACTTTCTTCTGGACACTAATCTCATCTATTCAGCCTCCTCAAGCGCTTCCGAAATCAGCTTCGTATCTTTCTTCGCATCAATTTTCTCGCCCAAAACCTTGCCAGTCGCTTCAGCCACCAACTCTAATGTCGAATTGTGCAAATCTTTCTTAGCGTTTTCAATTTCTTGAGCAATCGTATTATGCGCTTCTTTAATCAAAGCTTCAGATTTGGCGGTCGCTTTTTTAGCCGCTTCTTCAACGACTTCGGTCGCTTCTTCTCGAGCAGACGCAACGATGTCGCTAGCTTGCGCTCGCGCTTTTCGCATCATTTCGGCGGTCATTTCTTCAGCTCGATCGGCATTTTCCTTGGCAGATTTTGCCGCCGCGTCAGCCGCTTTCAAGTCTTTTTCTCGCTTGACTAGCATTTCCATCATTGGCGGATAGACAAACTTGCGAAGAACAAATAGCAAGATTAAAAATGCTACCGTCTGAAACGCCAACAGCGCCCAATCAATACCCAGCGAATCAAACAAACCAGCTTTTTCCGATGCGCCAGAATTGGCAAATTGTGTTAATATTTTCTCCACAATTTACTCCGAAAACTACATAACTTTGCCGACGATTGCTGCGACGAAACCGATAATAGCAATAGCGTCGATGAATGAAATACCCAAGATCATCATTGTGCGTAGGTCGTTGATTTTTTCTGGGTTACGACCAGCGGCGTTCATAGCTGCTGCGCCAACGATTGCAGCGCCGATTGCTGCAAATGCTGCTGGGATTGCGTAGGTAAGTGTGAATGCTAATGCTTCCATGGTTAATATTCTCCTTTTAATTAATTATTACCTAATTTAATCACTCTCTGATGTTGCTAATTTATTAGTTTCAACAGAGGAGTGAACTTCATCAATTGGCTCGTGCGAATCATGGTGAGCCAGCCCCAGGGAAATAAACACAGTTGATAGCATGAAGAAAATATATGCCTGAATACCGCCAATAAACAGTTCAAAGAAATAGAACGGCTGCAGAGCTACGGGCGACAAAAACTTCGTCATGTAAGCGATAATTGCCAAGAGAATTTCGCCAGCCAAAACGTTACCAAACAGACGGAAACTCAGTCCCAGCATTCGCGAAAATTCAGCCACTAACTCTAAAATTCCGACAAATGACATAATCGGATCGCGCAGCGGATTAACAAAATATCGCCCCAAATTGCCCTTAAAGCCAAGATATTTAAACGCGTAAATCTGCGCCGCAACAATCGTTACGATTGCCAAGCCGAAAGTCATATTAAGATCTGCCACGCCACCGCGGAACAGAGGAGTGTGATGCTCGCCAATTGTAATTGGACCAACGATCGGCAGAAGCCCCAGCCAGTACTGCGCGATGATAAAGAAAAATAAAGTAATACAAAGCGGAGCAACTTTACGCGCCCATTTTTGATCTGGAATGACCTGGCAAACCGTATTATAAAGTCCGTCGAACGTCCACTGAATTAGTCTTGTAATAAAATTATGCTTCTTTTTACCTAAAACCGCCGCACGAGTACGGAACATTACCCACACCAGTACGATCAATCCCAAGAATCCCATCAAGTGCGAATTCGTAATAGATACGCCAGCAATATTGAGAACTTCGTCAACCTTTACTGAAATATGCGGACCAGCGCTTGCCATATAATCGATCATTTTTTCAACTCCTGCTGTTTAATTTTAGCAATTTGCAAAGCTACGAGAATCACTGAGATAATCGCACCAGAAATAATCCCAGCAAGCAGCCATCTCATCTTCATTCCGCTGACATTATCCAGCCACAATCCCAACAAAGTCAAGCCAATTGTCGGCAAAAACATTCGCCACATTGTACCAATCATCGTCCTTGCTAAAATCATCATCGCGCCAGAATCGCCTATATCGTTAGCCGAAATGTCAGTTTCTTTTACCATTACTTTCCACTATATCAATCTGTTATACTATTTTGCAAGATGCCACGACGAAATTATTCAAAAAATAGTCAAAAAGCCCAAAAAACATCATTGATGTCAATTTCAGGGTTGGCTAATTGCCAGAAGAAGCGTCGATTCTCAACAGAGATAAAAGCGCGCCAAGCAGCAGAAATCCAAGAATTAGCAAACCCGAATTTGTCGATTGATATATATCACTGCGAGTGGTGTAAAAATTGGCATTTGACGTCGAAGAATTCTAAATAGACGTAACCGTTATGCTATAATTGGAAGTGTTATTAAATAGGGGAATATATGAGCGAAGACACAACGAACAACCATCAAGACACAAAAGTTGTCGTATACAACACTAGCTGGTGTGCGTTTTGCCACACGGAAATGGAATGGCTGAAGAAGCTGGGAATTGATTTTGTTTCCAAAGATATCGAGGCTGATCCTGGCGCAAAAGAGGAATTGCTAAATAAAAATGGCGGCAATTTCCAAGGCGTGCCAGTAACAGACATCAACGGGGAATTAGTACTTGGTTTTGATCGACCGAAACTACAAGATTTGCTACGAAAAAACGGCTTACTAGCCGACTAATTTTCTTAAAACGATTCAAGATTTTCCGTCAAATTCTGGCGGAAAATTTTTATTCTACGCCAATTTGCACAACTTTGCCGCCAAGTTTTTCGCGGAAATAATTATCGTGGCTGACGTAAAGAATCGCGCCGGAATACTTGGCCAACGCTGTTTCCAGCTCTTCGATACTCGGCAAATCCAAGTGATTCGTCGGCTCGTCTAAGATAAGCAGTTGCGGGTCGTTCGCCAGCATGGCAATAATCTGAAAACGCGCCTTTTGACCGCCAGACAAGCGAGCCAGCGGCGTCATTCGATCAGCGTCTGTGAACAAATAGTCAGCCAAAAGTTGCCGAATCTTCGTATCAGAAATCGACAAATCGCGACTCATATACAATTTTTCAATCGCTTTTTCTAGCGGATCAGACAGATATCGCTCATCAATTTCTTGCTCATAAACGCCAATTCGAACCTGTGGATCAAGGAAAATATCGCCAGAATAAAGAACGGGACCGCCGTCAAAACTCTTGCCCGACGCCAAAATCATCCGAATCAACGTAGTTTTACCGGCGCCATTGCGACCTCTAATTTCAATCGCTTCGCCTTCGCGCAAATCGATATTCACGTCCTCAAACAATATCCGCTCACCAATCCCAACCGCCACATTTTCCGCGCGAACCAACACGTGTTGACTGCGACTGGATGCGTCTTTCATACTCAGGCGAATATTACGCGACTTGAACTTTCCGTAACGCTCGGCCGATTTATAATCCAATTGACCGACAGACTCTTTATCAATCCAAAACGTCGGCTTTTCCATTTCCGACAATTCCTTCAGCTCCGCTCGCGCCTCGTTCTCCAGCCGCTTAAATTTCTGAATCGTGCCAGGATTTCGCGACTTTTCCTTAAGCCTTTGATAGTCCAAAACTTTTTGTTTCAGGTTAACAATTCGCTTCTCAATCTGCTCAAAATTATTCATTCCAGCCGTCGTCGCTTGAGCGTTCTGCTTCAAATATGCGTCGTAATTTCCACGGTAACTAACGGCTTGACCGTCCTTAATCTCAACTATTCGATCAACTTGCTCAAGAACATCGCGATCATGCGTAATTATCAACATCGCTTGATGTGGCTGCGAATTCATCCAATCGATAAACTGCTGTTTCGCAACGTAATCCATGTGGTTTGTCGGCTCATCAATCAGCGCCAAATGCGCCTCCGAGTGCATAATTTTAACAATTTCCACCAGCCTTTTCTGCCCACCAGACAGGGAAGAAATCTTCCGATTGCCATAACCGTCTAATTGAAAATTGCTCAGCTCTCGCTCAATTTTTTCTTCAACTTGATAAAATCCTTTTTGGTCAAATCGCTCCAGAGCCTGTGTATATTCTTCAATCTTTCGCATATTGTCGCCCATAGTCAGCGGATATTCATCGATAATTTTCTTAAGCTTGGAATATTCTGGAAGTCCACCAAGAATATACGAAATGACCGTTTGATCGCCCAATCCATGATGCTCCTGAGCGGTAGTCGCAACCGTAATGCCGCGCCGAAAAATAACTTCGCCCGTATAATCAGTATCTTTTCCGCTCAATATTCCAAACAGCGTCGACTTGCCAACACCGTTACGACCAACCACACCAACTTTCTCGCCGTCGTCCACGCTGAACTTGACGTCTTTCATCAACGTCTTATCGCCAAAACTTTTCTCAGTAATGTGAATGTCGGCTATCATGCTTGAGATATTGTAACATAAGTCATATTTCAGCCGCACCAAACTAGCCTAAATATACTGTCGCGTTAAGTTTTGCTATAATATAATTCATGTCAAAGCCAAAAGCCAAAAAACCAGCCACACAGAACATTGTCAATCGTCGCGCACGGTTTGATTATGAACTTGGCGAAGAAATTGTAGCTGGCTTGGTTTTAACTGGAATGGAAGTGCGAGCCGCCAGAGAAGGTCACGTCCAGCTTAAAGGCTCATTTGTTAGCTTAAGAAATGGCGAACTATGGCTAAATAACGCCAGCTTTTCACTGCGATTAAACGTTCGCGGAGAAGCAAATAGCCGCTCAGTCGACACTTCAGCGCGGAAATTATTGGTAAGTAAAAAACAATTGTCCAATTTTACAGAAGCCAAAAAACAGGGAATGACAATTGTCCCGACCAAATTATTGACCAATGGAAAGTTTATTAAAGTTGTAATTGCGCTCGGAAAAGGTAAGAAAAATTACGACAAAAGACAAACCATCAAACGCCGCGACCAAGACCGAGAAACCAGGCGACTCATCTCCAATAGATAATCGCATTGACTACGAACTAGGCTCAGAATTTATTGATTTTCGCGCACTTGAATCAGATTTTCATAAAGTTTTTCAAGCTTCTTCACTTGACTGCGCTCCGTGAATTTATTAGCCAGCTTCTTACTTTCAGCGCTAAACTCCGCTTGTTTTTTCGGACTTTTTAGAATTGCAATTACTTTTTCCGCGACACTTTCTGGATTGTTCTCCGCAAAATAGCCATTAACCCCATCCTTCACGACCTCTGAAACTTCCTTGTCAATAATAACAATCGGCTTTCCGGCGTGAGCAGCTTCATGAAGAACCCAGCCTTGCGTATCTTTAAGCGAAGGAAAAGCAAACACATTCATCACTTTATACGCCACGCCTAAATCTTCTCGCGGCATAGCGCCAGTAAATATAATCCTATCCGCAAAATCCGTCTCGGCTGCCATTTTTTCCAAAGTCTTTCGATATTCAAAATCACCGACAAACAATAGCTTCGATTTCGGACGAGCTTCGGCAATAAACTCGCTAAACGCCTGAATCAAAATTGGCAAATTCTTTTCCTCGCCCAAACGTCCCACAAAGCCAAACACTTCATCTTTTTCATTAAGACCCCATTGCTCGCGAAATTCTGCAACTCGCTTCGCGCTCGCCCGCGGAAGAGCATTCACGCCGTTTGGCATTAAAGTAACATCGTACGTATAATCTTCAGTCTGCCAAGATTCCAATTGATCACGGCTTTTACGCGACAGGGCAATCACCGCATCCGCCTTGCTGTATAAAATAGTAATGACGCGCTCAATAATATCTTTATTCCATTTCGTTACGCCATTACGCGGACGATATAATTTGGCAACTTCCAGCAAATCCTGTCCATTCAATTTTACCGACAACGGAAAAACCACTCCCGCCAACGCCAAAACTCCTGGCAAAACCGCAGGATAATGATCGACGAACTCATATAAATCCGTACAATGCTGAATAATCAGAGGAATATTATTTTTCTTCGCTGCCTTCACGCCCAATAGACCAATTTGCGACGGCGTAAAAATATGAACAACGTCCAGATGCATATTAGCAATTTGGCGCTGCACCACAGGAGGGAAGAACACCGACGTGTCGTAATCATCAAAGAATGCGCCCGTAATTGAGCGGAAACGAATTATTCGACTATTCTCATCTTCGTGGAGAAGTTCGGCTTGCTTGGACGGACTAATAGACTTTGCTGGGCAAAAAACATAAACCTCATGCCCCAAAGCTTCCAGCTCGCGCTTTAATGATTCAACAACGTAAACGATACCGTTAATGGACGGTCTATAGCTGTCCGTAAAAAGTCCTATCCTCATAATAGCCCCATTATACCATTTATATCAGCGATCGATAAAATTCAACCAATCGCTCGGCGCCAGCACTACTATCAAAACGTTCAGCAATTTTCTCAGCACCAAGTTGCGCTTTCTTATAAGCTTTCTTATCTTTGCGCAATTTACTAATCAACTCCAAGAACTCATCGTCCGTTTTTGCCATAACAGCGTCGCCCTTAAATGTGTCGTTATATTGCGGAATGTCGCGTAGAATAATCGGCAAGCCAGCGCCAGCCGCCTCCAAAACGCACATAGGATGATTTTCCTGCATAGCGGGCAGAACAAAAACGTCGGCAGCGACATAATAGTCACGAACATTCTCCAAAGGTATCACGCCAGTTACAGTGAGATTATTCGGCGCATTTTTTATCATATTTTGCATGGCGTTATAATCTGCGCCCAAATTCTTAAACGGAATTCCTCCCACCCAGAAAAACTTTACATCTGGCATTTCTTTGGCGGCTTTTATTAAAATATCCAAACGTTTTCGCGGCTGAACTTGACCATTTCCCATAACCACAAAATCATCATCTTTCAAACCAAGCTTTTTCCGAGCCGACTTTTTCTCCGCAGCAGAATGCTTATATCTCGACATATTTATCGTATTGTAAAGAACCTTCGTCTTTGGCACGTGCATGTCATTTATCAATTCATCAGCAACCATACCAGAGCAAGCCAAAACCAAATCAGCCTTTTTGTAAAAGAATTTCAGCCACACTCGACCTAAAGGCTTCCAATATTTCGCGCCTTTAATTGAACCGATAAAACTATCCGGCACAATATGAGCAGAAATAACTTTTTTGCCACCTTTTTTCATCAAATGCCGAAACGAATACAAACCCATAGTCTGAATATGAACAATGTCAGCAGGACGATCAGAATTCACTTCAATATCAATATCCTTCCTCTTACGTAGCGCGTCCGTAATCTCCTTATAAGCCGTATGCACACCATGACCCTGAACGGTGAATTCGCTCTCAGAAATCATATTAACAATTAGTTTTTTATCGTCTTTCTTACTCATACCTACAGTATAGCAAATAATTATTCCGCCAATATCAATTCGGCAACCAGCTCTGGGCTATCCAACACCGACAAATGTCCCGTATCAAGCTCCACAAATTTATCAATTTTTACACCATCGGCGACGTTCACAGGAAGCGAAATCTTGTCCCGTCGCCCAACTATCAATCCCGTAAATTCACGCTCAGAAATAATAATTTTATTGCCCCGAGAAATGTCCCGCGCAATTTTCGATTGCTCCAAATATTGCCGCCACGTTACTCGCGTATTTTTCGTCAGCCATCGTATCAAATCCACAGTGCTTTTCCGTCTATTACTCACCAAACACAGCCCACGAAACACTGAAAAATAATAGTTCAAATAGATATATTGACTCACCTGACGAGTGCGGTAAAAGAACGACGAGGAGACTCTCGATATGGCCGAAGTTCTAATCGGAGGGCTGATGTACCAAATTTTCCGGCATCGCATTTTATTTGCCGCCAAACATCCAAGCGAATGAGCAACAACCTCGTCAATTGATACGCCTTTACCGCCAAAAGCCGGCATCAAATTCATCGCCCAATTTTCAACGTCGCTCATTTTCATATTTTTTATCAATTGGCTTCTGCCATGAGAAGGCAAGTCAACAAACACCAAATTCGCGTCATTCTTCAGGTGATAAGCCAGCGGAATCATCCCGTGAAAATCGCCACCAATGCCATGAATTAGCAAAATAGTTTTATTTGAGCCGCCTTGATAAAAATAGCAAGCAGTTTTCACGCCTCCGACATCCATGAAATCGCTTGATATTTCGCCCAAAAACTTATCGTACATTGGTAGCATATTCATTAAATTATATCATCACGGTATAATAAAATTATGAAGCTTTTCTCTTGGAACGTAAACGGTATTCGTGCAGTTATAAATAAGGGTGAATTTGCGAAGTTCATCGACACGTACAATCCAGATATTCTGTGCCTGCAGGAAACCAAAGCCACCAGAGATCAGGTTGAGATTGACCTGCCGAATTATCACGAGCATTTCTATTCCGCCGCCAAAAAAGGCTATTCTGGCACGGCGATTTTCTCAAAAATCCCACCCTTAAGCTGGCGCGACAGTTTTCCGCCAAACATCATTGAAAGGTTTGATTTAACGGGCGACGAATACGGCAATCCAGCCGACGAAGGACGAATTATTACCGCCGAGTTTGACGATTTTTGGGTTGTCAATTGCTATACTCCGAACTCAAAAGGGGATTTGAGCCGATTGGACTTGCGATATAAAAAATGGGACAAGGCGGTGTTGGCTTATCTGGAAGAGCTGGAATTGTCAAAGCCAGTCCTTTATTGTGGCGATATGAACGTGGCGCACCAGGAAATTGACTTGGCAAATCCGAAACCTAACGTCGGCAAGCACGGCTTCACCGACGAAGAGCGGGAAGGTTTTCAGAACTATTTGGACGCTGGATTTACGGACACTTTCCGGGCGGCTTTCCCCGAAAAAACTGGCGCGTACACTTGGTGGACGCATTGGGCAAATGCCAGGGCGCGAAATGTCGGTTGGCGGATTGACTATTGGCTGGCGTCGCGTGAAATTGCAAATCACGTTACTAATCCGCAAATTCATCCAGAACAAATGGGCAGCGATCATTGCCCAGTAAGTATTGAGGTAAATTTGTAATGGATATGAAATTTTGGCAAAAACAAGAACCAGGGAAGCCACTTTTTCCAGATGTCGAATGGAACAAGCCAGAACGACGCGACCAAGCGGGAAAATTAGGGATTATCGGCGGCAACAAATTAGGCTTTTTGGCGGTGGCAGAAAGTTACCAAGAATCCCTTAAAACCGGCGTGGGCGAGGCTCGTGTTTTACTGCCCGATGCCTTGAAAAAAAATGTTCCCGCGAATATGACCGACGTGTTATTCGCGCCAACAAACCAATCAGGAAGCCTGGCCAACGAAGCGCTCACTGAAACTTTGGCGCTAGGAAGATGGGCGGATGTATTGATATTATGCGGCGACGCTGGGCGGAATAGTCAGACGGCAATTGTCTACGAAGAATTGATCAAAAAATCAGAAATTCCTGTCGTGCTGACGCGAGATGCGATTGACCTTGTGCAAAATAGTTTTCAGGAAATTTTGGACAATCCGCACGTGATTTTCGTGGCAAGTCTGGCGCAAGTTCAGAAAATATTCCGCGCAATTTTTTATCCAAAAATGATTACGTTCAGCATTCAATTGTCGCAACTCGTCGAAGCGCTTCATAAATTCACCATCACATATCCCGTAACAATTTGCGTTTTTCATGCCGACAATTTAATAATCGCCCACAGCGGAGAAGTCGTCACCCAAAAATGGGACGCACCAATGGCAATTTGGCGGGGAACCGTCGGCGCCCGCGCCGCAAGCTACTTGATTTGGTCGCCGAAAGCACCGCTAGCAGCAATCAGCACCGCTATTTGCAAAATGTAGCTTCTTATAAATATCCGATTGACATTACGTACAATTAGTTGTATTATACTACCAAGTTTTCGCTCGTGACTTGTCAAGGGCGAGAGTAGCCCTTGGTCGTGAGTGAAATATCCCTCAGGGAGTGATTCTATGAGCACACTCATTACCTCAGTCATCTTCATATTAATTATTATGTGGATTCTTGAGTGGGAAGACTAAGCGGACTCCAAACCCGCAGGAAACAGCTCGCCTAGAAGGCTATAAAGCCTCGGCTAGCTCCCTGCGGGCTGTTTTCTTTGCATAAAAAAATCGCCCAAAATGGACGATTATCACCTGAAGCTGCCTCTGGTACCGCGGGCCGGACTTGAACCGGCACGAGCTATTGCTCACCAGATTTTGAGTCTAGCGCGTCTACCAATTCCGCCACCGCGGCACAAGAGAACGCTCCAAGCTACCGTATGATTGTAACACAACCAGCAATTTCTCACAAGCACGACTTTTATTTGATATCAATTTGACGTATAATGAAATAAGTTATGTATCCGACGGATGATCAATCAAACGGTCGAGTGGGCATGCCGGTATCAGATCAGCGCCGATCTCTCACGCCGCCAACTCGCGACTCAGCAGCCTCACGAAATGCCGCTGCTGATGTTATTCGTGGGCAACTTGACGCTATTTATTCCAGATCAGAAGGACAGAATCCAGCGCCAGAAAAACCTCAGGCGCAACCATTTTCCGCTCAATTGCAATCAAAACCCGAAGTCCGAACAGAACAGCCTAAGGCACAAATAGCCAAACCTCAGCAAGCTTCAACAGCACCACAGCCAGAGCTGAAAAAAGACACCGTCAATCACGCTATGCGGACGGCGCCGATTGCCCAAACCCAGATTCAACCAAAGCCACAAATTAGCAATTCCGCCCCCGCAAACCAAACCGCTCAAACTCAAAATTCAGCTATTCACACTCAAGTTTCAGCCGACCAGTGGAAGCAATACCACAGTGCTTGGCAGAAATATTATCAGATGTATTACGAGCGTTACTATGCTGGCGACATCGCGGCAAAAAACCGTGAAATTTCTCGATTGACGAAGGAAAATCAGAATATCACGCCCGTAGTCAGCGCAGACGAGCCTCTAGACCCACAAAAAGCAGCCATAAAAGAACTCCGCAGTCAAATTCAGCAAAAAGTTCGCGACTCCGCTAATAAGGTGAAAAAATCCCGACATTTTGTTCCGGCGATTGCTGGATTATCGGTGTTATTAGTCTTCATGTTTTTGCAATATAACCGCGTTATTTTCGGCGCGGTCGCAGCCTACACAACGCCTGGCGCAATTAACCCACAAAACATCATTGTTGACGCCTCCACCGACGTAACTGTCGGACCCGAACCTAGGATTATCATCCCAAAGATTAACGTTGACGCGCCGGTCATTTACGGCGCCGCCAGCGACACAAAATCGCAATCAAAAGCCATGGAGAAGGGAGTAGCTCACTTTTCAATTCCTGGCGCCAGCGCCGTGCCAGGCGAAGTCGGAAATGCCGTATTTGCCGCACACTCCAGTAACGACGCTTTTGCCGGTGGCGATTATAAATTCGTCTTTGCTCAGAATGAAAAGTTGGTTAAAGGCGATATTATTTACATGAATTACAACGGGAAACGCTACACTTATAAAATAACATCAACAGAAGTTGTTATGCCGACCGAAGTTTCAAAAGTTCAGATTAGCACAGATAAGCCAATGCTTACACTTGTAAGTTGCGTGCCTTTAGGAACCGCAGAAAAGCGACTTCTTATCTTCGCAGAACAAATCAGCCCAGACCCAAGCAAAGCTACCGCGACGTCAGAATCCAGCTCGAATCAGCAACAAAGCAACAAATCAAATATCCCAGGAAAACCTGAGCCGACTTTGCTTGAGAAATTATTCGGCGGTCGATAAATTAGCTATTTAATTAAATAGCCCAATCGAACCATTGTCCATATTCATTTTACTCAGGACAATTTTTCCAGAAGCGTTGGTCGTCAATCCATAAACGTATCGCTGATTCGAGGACAAAACAGAATCCAAACCAGACTTAACGTCTATCAACGTATGAGCGTTCGTGCCGTCAAACTCGCGAATCTCCATTTTTCCCGACGCAGAAACGCTACGGATATAGAAATTGTCAAGCCACTTCACTTCCTGCGCCACGCCAATATTAAATGCGCCAGACAATTCTTTACGCTCCAAATCGTAAGTTTGCAGCACTGCGCCGCTTTGCGCCACGATAAATCGCCCAGCATTGTCCATCGTTATGTTCGTAATCGTATTATCAGTCTTAATAATCTTTGCCGTTTTTAAGAACTCTTTTTGGCGGTCCTTAGAGTCTGAAATGTCGCCTCTGTAAATTGTCATATTTTTACCATCAGTCAAAACCACGGTGTCTTTATTGAAATAGCGAGAAGTTCGAATTACTGGGGTAGAATTAGTAGCAAAAGTGCCAATCACGAACGGCTCTTTCCAATCTCGCTTCCAAATTCCTGCCACTTTTTTACCGTCAACAGTAGCCGCATAAGACAGACGATCGTCGCCGTAAAGCTTGAAAGATTCGACGCCAGTCAAGATTGGGCTGGAAATTGTCGAGCTATCAAGATCAACTCGCCTCAATTCGCCAGTTTCCTGCAAAGCGTAAGCTGTGTGTGCGCCAGTTCCCGCAAAGCCGATTTGCTTAATTCCAAAACCAGTCATCGCTGTTACGTCGGTAATTTTCTCCGGATTTTCTCTATCAAAAACCAACCACTGCACGCCCGTAGTGTTATTTTCTGCCGGATACGAATGCTTCACTAGCGCATAACGAGAATCGCGGTCCCACTCCGACACGGTAAACGTATGATTGTCAGAAGACAGGGAATAGCCAGCCAGAACGCTCGTGCTTAATGCATGTTCCGTGAATTTTTCCTTATCTTTGTTCGTGTCGCGGATGTCGCCAATTGTCAGAATCGGAGTTTTATCTTTAACGCCAAATCCCATCAAGAAATTACCAGCTGGCGACAGAGAAACAGATTGCAATGAATCGAACGTTTTTACCTCGGTAGTTTCGCGTTTTGTCGGAATCAGTCTGGCGTAATTCAAATTCGTAACGGTATCAGATTTAATATTCAGCGTTTTTTGCCACGGTTCATATTTATCCAATTTCATCGAAAAAGTGTGCTTGCCAGGAAGAACGGTGCTTTTCGTTGGAGTGCGGCGCAGCTCCATATCGTCAACATAAACCAGCGCCCCGCCAGGATGTGATTCGTATTGGACAAGTCCAGTTTGTTGCAATTCTTTCGTATTTGGATCAAACGTATAGCCGAGCATTCTAAACGTCAAAAACGTCAGAAGAATTATAAGTGATAATGTCATCAGCGTGTACACAAAGGTCCGCCGCGCGAGCTCTTTAGTGCGATTCTTTTTCTGGTACATAATTACGAAAATTATAACATATTTTTACACTTGAAAAAACCTTAGGCGATTTGTAATATAATATACAGGAATAAACATTAGGGGGATTAATGGCAAGTAAAAACTACGTAGTAATAAACGGGCGAGCTTACAATACTATTACTGGAATGGTAATGGATGATATTAAGATTGAAAAATCTGAAATAGAAAAAGAACAATCAATCAGTAGGCGCGGCACATCTGTATCAAATATTCACGCTGCACACGTTCAGAAATCCAGCACATTGAATCGTCGGCACGTTAAAATGCCGCAGCGTACGCCATTGGCCGCCAAACCCCAGAAAGCTCGCGTCGACGTGAAGCAACATGTCGCCGTGAAGAAGTTTTCTACGCCAATTGTCAGCAAGCCAGCTCCTCAGAAAATTACTATTAACCGCCCAGCCGAAACTCACCCTGTTACTCGTCGCGCTCAACAAAGACCTCTTAGCGTCAACACTAAATTGCGAAAAGAACGCCAGCCTCTGGCTATGAATAACAATCCGCTTGTCGCCGTCGCTCCGCAAAAAATAGAAAAGCCAGTCGCAAAAACCGCTCATCAATTGAAAAACGAAGCGATCGAGAAAGCTTTGTCGAATGAAATTGTCAGCAATAAAAAAGCACGTCGACGCCAGAAAAAGGGCGGTGCCTTGCGTTGGTTGAATACGTTTTCTGTGGGATTTGCAGTGATGCTGCTCGGTGGCTATTTAACATATTTGAGTATGCCAAATATCTCCATAAAAATGGCAGCCGTTCAGTCGGGAATTGACGCCAAATATCCAGGCTACAAGCCAGACGGCTACGCACTGAACGGACCTATCAAATTCAAATCGGGCGAGGTCTCTATGAAATATGCCTACGCCGACGGAAGCTCAGGATATACCATAACCCAGCAAAAAAGCGGTTGGAATTCATCAGCAGTGAAAGAATTCTTCTCTGAAAAGCACAAGAATCCAAACACCACGATGATCGACGGATTGACAATTTACAGCGGCGGGAAAGAAGCGGCTTGGGTGAACGGCGGAATCCTATATCAAATCAGCGGCGATGCAAACCTCTCAAGCAGCCAAATTGAAAAAATCGCCACTAGTCTGTAACTCATCAGATAACGTGCTATAATTTACTCATGACTATTAGAACTCGTTTTGCGCCAAGTCCGACTGGCTATATTCACTTAGGCAACGTCCGCACTGCGCTATACACATACCTTGTTGCCAGGGCGCATCAGGGAGATTTCATCTTACGCATTGAAGACACAGACCAAGCTAGGTTCGTCGAAGGTGCGGAAGAAATGATTTTGGAAACCTTAAATTGGCTAGGACTAAATTGGGATGAAGGACCAACTCTTAACAATCCAAAAGAAGAGTCTGGCAATTTTGGTCCATATCACCAAACAGATCGCCGTGATATTTACATAAAGTGGGCAAAGAAAATGATTAGCGAAGGACTAGCTTACGCCGATCCGTACACGCCTGAAGAAGTGCAAGTTTTCCGCGACAAAGCCAAGGCTGAAAAACGAGCATTTTTATATCGCGACCATCGTCCAGAAAATCCGCCAGAGTGGCAACTTGGAATGCCGCTGCGCTTCAAAGTTCCGGAAATTAAGCGATATTCTTGGACGGACGCCGTTATGGGCGAGTTGTCGGCCGGCCCAGAAGCTTTGGACGATTTCATTCTGATCAAAGCAGACGGTCTGCCAACCTACAATTTTGCGCACATCATTGACGATTTCGAAATGCAAGTCACGCACGTGATTCGCGGCTCGGAGTACATCGCCAGTACACCTAAATATCTGTCGCTTTACGAAGCTCTTAAAATTACACCACCAATTCTGGCACACGTGCCACACATTATGGCGCCATCGGGAAATAAAAAACTTGGCAAGCGTGACGGTGCTAAAAGCGTAACTGAATATCGATCAGAGGGAATTTTGCCAGAAGCGATGCTTAATTTCTTAGCGCAACTTGGCTGGAATGACGGCACGGAGCAGGAAATTTTCAGTAAAGCTGAGCTGATTGAAAAGTTCTCACTCGACCGCGTTCAAAAATCTGGCGCGCGATTTGACGAACAACGACTCATTTGGCTGAACGGTCAATGGATTCGCTCACTTAGCTTGGACGATCTTTATTCTCGCTGCCAACCGTTCTGGGGCGAAGAAGCCAAAAACGCCGACGAATCGTATAAAAAGCGCGTTCTGGAATTGGTGCAAGATCGCTTGAAGACATTGCAAGATTTACCAAAGTTAACGAGCTATTTCTTCGTCGAGCCTGAAATTGACACGGAATTGATTGATGGAAATAAGCAACTTCGCAAATTGACCGACGACGAACGACGAGGTTTATTGACAATTGCGCGCCAAGAATTCGAGAAAATTACAGATTGGACGCCAGAAACAATTCAGAATTACCTTAATGAATTACTGGAAACGACAGGACAGAAGCCGGGAATTTTGTTTAGTCTGGTGAGAATTGTGACGACGTGGGCGCCGTTTAGTCCGCAACTTAACGACACGCTGGCGCTAATTGGTAAGGAAAAAACTCTGCAAAGAATCGATAATTATCTACAAAAATAGTTTATTCGTACGCTGAAAATGCTATACTAAGCATAAGCATGAATGTTGAAAAAATAGATAAATCAGGACAAAAAAAGAACGCTCGCTGGGAGTCGTTCAAAGAATGGGTAAAAAAGCACATCCTGGCAATCGTACTCGTGGTAAGCGCGATGGTTATTGCTGGAGTTTTCATAATTGCAATTCACTCCATAAAATACGAGCAGACCGCTAGCGTGGAGCTGAAATTGCCAGCCAAAAAACCCGCGCCGAAGAAGTTTTATTCGCCGCTAACTGGCGTGGAAATCGCGAACGAAGCCGCCGCGAAGCTGCCCGTAACTGGCGTGATGATTGAGAATAGTCCAGCCGCCAGACCGCAGTCAGGACTGAAGAAAGCTGGCGTGGTCTATGAAGCCGTGGCGGAAGGCGGAATTACTAGATTTTTGGCTCTGTATCAGGGAGAAAAGCCTGCGTTGATCGGTCCAGTGCGAAGCTTAAGATTATACTATTTGAGCTGGGCGGCGCCGTATCAGGCGTCAATCGCACACGTTGGCGGAAGCCCTAACGCTTTATCTCAAGTCAGAAACGGCAATTATCGCGACATCGACCAGTTCTTCAACGACGGATCATATTGGCGATCTCGCGACCGCTACGCGCCGCACAACGTCTATACTTCAGGGGAGAAGCTTGACCAATTGAACAGCGCAAAAGGCTATAACAATTCCGAATTCACCAGCTTTGCGCGAACAGACGGCAAACCTGTCGAATCGCCAAACGCCACATCTGTAAACATAAATCTCAGCGGCTCACCCTACAACACTTCATACGCTTACGACAAGGCATCGAATTCTTACCTCAGGAGCATGGCTGGTGCGCCACACACTGACAGGGAAGATGGACAAATTGCTCCAAACACTGTCGTAGCTATGGAAGTTGGCGTTGAAGCTCGGGCTCAAAATTACGATGGCTACGAAGATATCAAAACGACAGGATCCGGCAAGGCTTACATCTTCCAAAATGGCACAGTCGCCACCGCCACTTGGTCAAAAGCGGACATAAATTCACCGCTTAAATTGACAGACGAATCTGGAAAAGACGTCGCCTTAAATCGCGGACAAACATGGATTGCAGCCTTCACGCCAGGAAGGGGAAGTGTTTCATGGCAATAGATCCGGCATCTAAAACCTTGCGCGAGTACAAACAATATTATTACCGAAAAGTCATATTAGTCTTATTATCAGCGAGCGCCTGCATCATATTAGGACTGGGAATTGCACTCCACTTCACGGCAATTTCCATATTCCAGCTAAATTTCTGGATTATCATTTTAATTACCGCTATCTTGCAAATCCTATTTTCAATTTCTATCGTTAAAATCATCGCTGCGCCGCTTAATAAAATTCTGGCGGCACTTTCTCATAAAATTGGCGAACTAACCACCGACACTCCACCAAACCCCAACGATAAACGCTACGAAAAAACTGGATTTAAGACGGCGCTTCAGGCAATTTATGGCGATTATCAGCCAGAGCAAAAACCAGCTAGCGACAACGACAAGCCAAAAATCCCGCTCACCCAAGCTCTGAATCAAGCCAGCACTGGCGTAGTAATTCTTAATTCTAATCAGAAGATTATCTTCGCCAATTCCGCCGCCCCGATTTCCAGGAACGCAAAAGGCGAGGATTTTCTGGCACTTGATTTTCTAAACGAACTAAGTATTTCCGATTGGCTTCACGAAATCTCCAATGAGAAAATTAAAGCCGAGCGCCGTTGGCAACGCATTAGCACCAACCCCGACATCATCCAAAAAACGCGAATATTCGACATTGTGGCTTCATTTGAGAAAGGCGCCGCCGCCGAAACTGTCATTTTTCTCATCGACAAGTCTAAAGGGTATTTGCCAGAAGAAGAGGACCTTAATTTCATCTCATTTGCTGCTCACGAACTCCGCGGACCGATTACAGTTATTCGTGGATATCTGGATATTATCAACGAAGAGTTTGCTGGACGATTGCAGGGCGACGAAAGGCAACTTCTTGACAGGTTGGTCGTTTCGTCCAATCGCTTGTCTAGTTACATTGACAATATTCTTAACGTTGCCAGATATGATAGACATCACTTGAAGGTTTATTTATTGGAAGACACTGTCGCTAATATTTACGCCTCTATTGCCGATGATATGCAGCTTCGCGCCTCGACGCAGCACAGAATGCTCAGCGTCAATATTCCAGATGATCTGCCGACAGTAGCCGCTGATCACGGAAGTATCGGGGAAGTGATTGGCAATCTAATTGACAATGCCATCAAATACAGTTTTGAGGGTGGATCAGTTACGGTTTCCGCCGAACAAAAAGGCGACTTCGTGGAAGTGTCCGTCGCCGATAACGGAATTGGTATGCCAGCAAATGTCGTGGACAATTTGTTTCACAAATTCTATCGATCACACCGATCACGCGAGGCCGTGGCTGGGACGGGAATTGGGCTTTACATTTGCAAAGCTTTTGTCGAATCTCACGGTGGCTCAATAATCGCTAGATCCCGCGAAAACGAAGGCTCAGTTTTCTCGTTCACTTTGCCAATTTATGCTACAGTTAAAGATAAATTGTTAGAAGACGGGCAACTGAATAATCAATTGATACGAAAGGGTGGCGGCTGGATAAAAAATCACGCCATGTATAAGGGCTAGGAGGAATTATGATAAAGACAATTTTATGCGTGGAAGATGACCGTTTTATTGGCGAAATGTATGTCAGGAGTCTGCAAAAAGCGGGATATGATGTGACGTGGGTGGTTGATGGAAATGACGGGCTAGTGGCAGCGCGCAACCAGAACTTTGACTTGATAATCTTAGATTTAATGCTGCCAGAGCAACGCGGCGACCAGATTTTAGATGCACTGAGAAATAACAATGTCGATTTGGTTCCGAATAGTAAGATTTTGATTATGACCAATTTTGAGCAGGACGAAGCTTCGCGTAGGTCTGTCATGAGTCGTGTTGACGGATATCTAATTAAAGCTGATATTACGCCGCGAAATTTGATAGAAGTCGTTAAGCAAATGAGTAGTGACGACTAAAAATATTTTGACGCAATGAAAAATGAAGCTGAGTACATTAGTAGAAAATATTTAAATCATGACAGCAAATCTCCTTATCTAGAATGCTCCCTACTAGGTTTGAGTTTAGCTGAAGCAAAAAGGATATTGAGCTTTAAATGGCATTCATTCGAGAGTCCAGACATATACACTAAATACAATAAAACAGTATACGGTCTTGAGCATTTTAAATATGACGCTCGTAAACGTAACAAAAACGGAAGTTAGCAACGCAGAGATAAGATGAACATAAAGCAAACTGAGAGACTATTACGTTAGAGAGGGTCTATGAGAGATAACCATACATCATTAGATGAAGTTATAAAAGTGCTTACCGACAACCCCCACATTTCCGAACTGCATCTTTTTGGCTCACGAGCAATAGAAAAGAGCGATGAACTTTCTGACATTGACTTAACCGCTACCTCGCCGCACCCAGCCGCCGCCGAAGCCTACGCTCGTAAAAGTTTGGCGGATAAATTTGGCTTGAGCGCGGTCTACACGATTAAGAATGATGGACATGAAATTGCCCGAACTTTTTGTCTGAGCGGTATGAGCCCGTTTCATAAAATTGACATTGGGTTTTCGCTACCTAGTGAGGTCAAGTTTTTTCCAAACTCTAGAGTCATTTTAAAAAACAACAAACCACAGAAGCCTAGCATTGAATTCAAAAAATGGACAGAACCACGCGCCGAGCACGATTATTTCGACGTGATGATGGGCTCGTTGCGCTACATCAAGCATCGCCGTCGCGGCGAAAATTGGCAGGCGTACAAATGCTACCGCGGCTTTATTGAGCAGCTTGCGAATGCACACGCGGCGAGTAACTCACCGCACAGTATATATAAAAAGCTAGACATACAAGGCAATGATGAAATTCTAAAGCTATTTTTTGCGGGAGACATCCACGAAAAAGAGCGAAAATACTACGAATTTATCAAAAACCGCGCCGAAAACGAGCGGCTTTTGCCGGGGTTTAGCAGGGACTTACAGGAAATTTGGGAAAATTATCTAGATGGCTGAAATCAATAAAAAATCACTTAACTGGCCTATAGTACACGAAGGTTTAACGAGCGACGACTTAGCGTTAATAGTCAAATCAGTAAAAAGTATGGAGGCAAACGTATAATGAAAGCAATTTTCAAAAATACTAAAGATCATAAAAAACATTTTACCGCAACAGGATATACTGTTAATAAAAACCGTACCAAAATGCTACTTATCCATCATAAAGGCCTAAATAAGTGGCTGCCCCCTGGTGGCCATATTGAAGACAACGAAGTTCCGCATGAGGCAGCTATACGCGAAGTTTACGAGGAAACTGGCGTAATGGCCATACCGATAAAAGATGATGAAAACGATCTAGCCCTAAAAGGTATAAAAGAGGTGCAAATTCCACGACCGTACGCTTTGATGTATCAAATTATACCAAAAAGCAAGAAAGATGTTGAACATATCCATCTTGATATGGTATTTGCTCTTGAGGCTGATGATTCTGACAAGATTACCGCACAGTATAAGGAAGTTCACGATGTTAGATGGGTGACAAGGAAGAGTTTAATAGATGAATATGACACATTTGACTCAGTAAGGAGCTTTGCTAGAAGCATGCTCAAGTGATAAGTCCATATACACATTCACTTCACGTACCGCCCAATTATACAGCTCGTACAAACCTATCAAGGTCGTATTCGCCCATGAAAATCAACGTAAAATAATAAAAAGTGTCCTTCTGTGGACTCCCGCGGTGTCTCACATGCAGCGCCCACCATCTTTGAGGAATTGCTTCAAACACCACCAAGAAATGGCACTTATAAAAAATACACCTTATGGTAAACGGTGGAATCGTCGGATAAAAAAGCGCCGGACGATGCCGGCGTATTCTAGTCGATTAAAGTGCTCGGTGGTGGACATTTTTTGAGTCACCCCCGGAAGAGAGCGGTGCAGTGCAGAATAGCGCTTAGTCTCAACCCCAAGAGAAAGAATAATTGCAATCGTCCATTTACGAAACAGCAAGCTTGTCATGAAATCGCGCGAATCGGCGCACTGTTTTTTTTGAATACAGTAGTTTTTGTCATGATTACCTCCCATTGATGTAAATGTATATTTGGCGCAGAATGGCTGATATAAAATATCTCTGGAGATACCCTCCAGAGATATGTATTAATAATGACTTCTAGGTAAATATAGCAGATTTTTGGTCAAATGTCAAAATATTGCCCGGATAAACGCCTAAGTGTAAGTTATTAAAAGTACCTCGTGAAATTTATGCTGTGCTTAAGAAAATACTAACAATCCTATGCTATACTTAGATACACATGGCTTCAAAAAATATTATTCACCATTATAGTTCGGGAGGGGTTATCGTTAAAGATAATGAGGTTCTTATAATCGAATCACTACAGCCAGCCAAGGAATATTCTTTCCCTAAAGGCTCTATAGAACCCGGAGAACATAGCCGTGACACTGCAGTGCGAGAGATACTCGAGGAAACTGGATACCACGCAACGATCCTAGGATTTATTGATACTCTAATATATGAATTCTCAACAGGTGATGGCCACGTAGTAAAAGAGGTTTCATACTATGCTATGTCTATTAATAGTTCAGTACCTCGACAAGAACAACAGCTTCAGCCAGGAGAAAATATACGCCCCTTGTGGGTCAGCTTACCAAAAGCTTTTCAACTCCTCACCCATAAAAACACGAGACAACTTCTTGCCATGGCAATTAAAATGTATCATCACTGAAGCAACAGCTGTTTACAGACTCCTCTATGGTGTAGTGCGAGAAAAAGTAATTTGCTAGGATAAATATGATACTTCTATCCTCTGGTTCACAAATTAAAAAAACACCTTCATGTAGATGTTTTTAATAAGTTAACTATTCTTGGTGACCCCACCGGGAATCGAACCCGGGTTGCCAGGATGAGAACCTGGTGTCCTAACCGCTAGACGATAGGGCCGTAACTCCATGGATTATACCATGGAAAGGGAAGGCTTGTCTACTTTTTCTCTATGTTAGACGCCGACTTTCTACGATAAGACAGTACAGCCCAAGAAAAGTAAATTACAGACACAACAATAAGTAAAGCAACAAACACAACCGACGAAACCATCACAGCGCCACCAAGTGCAAGTATAGTATATTGTATATTGTAGATAAAGTAAATCAATGCGAACATCAGAGCAATCCCTATACATGTCAACGGAATAATTGTTATCCCTCTCATAACTCTATCTGTTACCCAATATTGCCTAAATATACACATTTTAATCATAACAATCGACAGCACTAAGCTATAGGCTATAAAAGCAATACGTATAAACTCAGGCAAGATATAATAGATAACATTAAGTATAACATCCCTAGAATTAGGGTCATCTTCTATCATTACACTTACTAATGCAATACAAAACGTCACGAAAGCAATTGTAATTCCGATGGTCCTTTCTTTATCTGCTTTCACAGTAGGCAAGGGCTCTGCAACAGCTGGAGCTTCCGTAAAAGTTAATTGCTTCTTCATATCTTCAGCTCCAGGTGAAGCGATTGGCGCGTTATCCGTAGGGTTGTTTTGATTATTATATTGATCATTATTCATAAATCATTCTCCTGACTATTATATTTTCAAATTATTATCCTATCGCAATTAATATTTGCCAAATTATCTTTCTGCTCAGTATTATTAAAGTTCATTATTTTTTTATTTATGCCTATTATATCCATATAATATAACATCAATTATCGTCAATGAATAGATAGTCAATAACGCAACAGGGAAGATGATTACAGGAAAAAGTATTAGAATATCTATCGACACAAGTTTACCATATACCCAAAGCGCCGCAAAAATTATTGCCGATAGTACAGAAGAGTGGATTACCGCTTTTGGACTATCCTTTACTATCTTGTTAATGTTCTGATAATAACCCCTCTTGTACCACCTAATCATAAAAATAATTAGCAACGGGGAGAGCATCATCGATGCATTTGAAATGGCTGATATCAAAAAAGAAACGTGTATGTTATACGGTCCTGTCGATCCTCGCATTGAAACGTAATTTCCTACTAGCGTAATAATGGTAAACATTAAAGAAAAGAGCATAACACGCTTAAAGACTCTCTTTTTCTCTGTGCTGTTATAGACTGGCGCATTGCTTACGTCGGGATTGTTACTTTGGTCATTATGCTGATCATTATTCATAGGATTAGTATACCATATTTATCACTTGAGATTTTTCTGAAAATTCGCCATAATAAAAGCATGAAAAAGGGCGGGATTTACTTTAAGCCTCACGCAATTTCCAGATTTTGGCTAAGGAGATTGTGTGAAGTGGCATTACTGAGCTGTTTCACAATCATTCTTTTATATGCATGGGCGCGATTTATACCGACCGGTTATCAATTACCAATCGGATTATCAGTCTCAGATTTGGCGGCTGGCGTAGCAGGAATCGGTAGCTTAATTGTGCTGATTTTATGTTTTTGGCTTCCCAGAAAACACGAAACTGAAATCGGAATTTTCGTATATTTGTTAACCGTCGCTGTCGCCGTAACCACCATAATCACCAGCGGCGGAGTCGTTTCACCATTCTTAGTTATGTGGATTATCGTGGCAATTTTCGCAGGATTTTTCGGCGCAATAATCTTAGGAATGATGGGACTTTTGGTTATTTTGCAGATTATAGCCACCAGCGTTCAACAGGGAATAAACATACAATTCATCATCGGCTACCTATTCTTCGGATTTTTACCTTTGATTTTCAGCCTCGTTCTATGGATTCGCCGCCAAAAAACTGATGACAATACGTCCAGCTTGGAGAATAAACTTTCCGCGGTTGAGAGCAAATCTGACGTAGTGATTAATGCCATCGACGACGGTGTTCTGGCGATCTCCAAAGACGGCAACATCGAACTGATAAACCCATCCGCCCAACAAATCATCGGCTGGGACCAAGGCGACGCGCTCGGACTTAACTGGAAAAGCGTCTTAAAACTCGTCACCTCAGACGGAAAAGACGTAGAAGACCTCGAAAATCCAATAGCTCAATCCTTATCAAAAAACCAGCCAACGCACAACGATAAATTATTCCTATTGACCAGCTCCGAAAAACGCATTTTAGTGTCAATTGTCAGCTCTCCAGTCGGCACGGACGGTGAAGGAATCATCGTAGTTTTCCGCGACATCACCAAAGAAAAAGCCGAGGAGCGCGAGCAGGCCGAATTTATTTCCACCGCCAGCCACGAGATGCGCACGCCAGTTGCGTCAATTGAAGGATATTTGGGTCTGGCGTTAAACCCAGCCACCGCACATATTGACGAAAAGGCGCGAGATTTCATCACCAAAGCCCACGAATCGGCGCAACATCTGGGACGATTATTCCAAGATCTCCTTGATATCAGTAAAGTTGAAGACGGGCGAATGAAAAATAACCCGAAGATCATCAACGTAAACGAATTTTTGAAGGATATTTTTGATGGTTTGGCGACAAAAGCTAATGAAAAACAGCTCAATTACATCTTCATGCCAGACATAATTGATGAGGGTAAGGAGAAGTCATTGCAGCCGATTTTTTATGCCAATATTGACCCCGACCATTTTCGGGAAGTCGTCAGTAATTTAATTGAGAATGCCATCAAGTATACGCCGTCGGGCGAAGTTGTCGTCAATGTTACCGGCGACGATAAGCAGATTTCTGTGAGTGTGAAAGATAGCGGTATTGGCATTCCAGCCGAAGATATTCCGCATTTATTCCAGAAATTTTATCGAGTGGATAATTCTGACACGCGAGAAATTGGTGGAACTGGCTTGGGGCTATATTTGAGTCGCCGCTTGGCCGAGGCGATGTCTGGAAACTTGCGAGTTGAAAGCAAATACAAAGAGGGAAGTACGTTCTATCTGGAAATTCCTCGCATGAATAGTTCGGAAGCCAAGCAGCGATTAGAATCTGCGGAAGTTAAAAAGCCCGAAGATAAAACGCCAGATTCTCCGATTCCAGAAAAAACCGAGATTGTCGCAGAAGAGAAGACGGAAGATATCACAACTGAAAATAATAGCGAAATTGTCGATTCAAATCCAGTCGCAATCGCAACTCCAGAGAACCCAGCTCCAGCCGTGCCTACAGTCCCGACGACCCAGCCAGAAACTCCACAACCAGCCAGAAATTCTTCCGAGCCGACGCTGACTGAAATTGAGGAAGAGTTGCGCAAAAAGCGTCAGCAATTGTCCATACCTGGCCGCGAATAATAACCATAAGGGCTATGGATTTTTTGTCAAAACTTCAGTATAGTATAAATATATGACAAAAATTTTATTGGTTGAGGACGACAAAAGTTTACGCGAAATTTACGGCGTACGACTTTTGGCGGAGGGCTACGATATCGTTTCGGCGGGCGACGGCGAAGAAGCTCTGGCCATGGCAATTAAAGAACGTCCGCGATTAATCTTAAGCGACGTGATGATGCCGAAAATCTCTGGCTTTGATATGCTGGACATTTTACGCTCAACGACAGAAACAAAAGACGTTAAAGTTATTATTATGACCGCACTATCATCAGAAGACCAAAGGAAACGTGGCGAGCAGCTTGGTGCTGATAAATACTTGGTGAAGTCTCAGGTGGGAATAGAGGACGTCGTGAGAGCAGTCCACGAAACCTTGGGAGATCTTCCGGGAGTCGGCACAAATCCAGTGCCAGTTTCACAACCAGCTCATACATATGAGCCAGTCGCTACAACATCTCAGCCAACTCCAGCAGCGCCGCAGCCAGTTACTAGACCTGATATTTCTTCATTGTCGCCGCAACCAGCCGCCCCCGCTGCAGCACCAACAACTCCTGCAGTGAATCCACTTATACAACAACATCCGCAACAGGTATTCGCTCCAGCGCCGCAACCGCTACCTCAACCAGCGCAAGCTCCAGCGCCACAATCAATCCCAGCGCCGCAGCCTCAGCCGACAACTCTGCCACAGCCTATGGCGCCATTTTCATCGCCCGCGCCGCGACCATCGGGGCTTGGTGATCGCGTGATTCAACCTTTACCAGCTGATGATTCTCAGAATTCGGTAGATATCTCTAAACTTATGGCAGAAGAATTAGACAATACACAGAGAATTTCTCAACCAACTCCAGAACCTCAGCCAGCGCAGACTCCAGCGCCACAATCAATTCCAGTGCCTCAGCCAGCACCAAATCCTATTGAACAGGTTAACTCAACGCCTATCGCCCAATCACAACCTCAGGAGCAAAATATCCCACATCAACCATCAGAAACGCCTCAGCCGACACAATTTCCACCGATAAATCCACAACAATGATAAACCCAGACACAAAGCAAGAATCTTGGCGCCTCAATAAATTTGTGGCGCTTTGCTTGGGTATTTCCAGGCGGAAGGCTGACGAATTGATAGAAAAAGGGAAGATTACTATTGACGGTCAGTCCGCCAGATTGGGTCAACAAATTTCTGGCGCAAATAAAATTTCCTATAACGGCAAATTACTAGAATTACAACCCAAACAGCTCATCATCCTACACAAGCCAACTGGATATCTTTGTTCGCGCGCTTCTCAGGGCGGCGTTCCGACAATCTACAAATTGCTACCAAAAAACCTTCACCACTTAAAACCCGTTGGTCGCCTGGACAAAGACAGCTCTGGGCTGATTCTAATGACGAACGACGGCGATTTTGCTCACAGCATGACGCATCCGTCATTTTACAAGATTAAGCGATACCTCGTTACAATCGACCAGCCATTGCAACCTCTACATCGCCAAATGATTAACGATTTTGGCGTGCAGCTTCCTGACGGACGTAGTCAATTGACGCTAGAAAGACAGCACGAAGGCGATGATTATCGCTGGATAGTGGAAATGAGCGAGGGAAGGAATCGTCAAATTCGGCGAACTTTCGATGCACTAGGTTACACCGTCAAAAAGCTCCATAGAACAAACTTCGGCAATTATTCGCTCGGCGACCTAAAAAGAGGCGAATGGCGAGAAGAGAAATTCACGAATTCATAATTTACTCCGCGGCTCTTTACATTTTACGTTAAATATTGTAATATAGCTTTTGTGCTAAATTTGATAGAAAGTGTAATTGCAAAATGGAAACGCTAAATACACACGATAAGCCCGAATTAGAATTATTGAAGAAATTAGCCAGAGCATCCCTAAAGGGAATATGTACAGGTCTTAAAGATCATATCGATGATAGACACGACGAGATAATCGAAGCGTATTCAGGAAAAGAGCAAAAAATTCCCATAGACACCGCCGAGAAGCAAATATCAGATTATGCAAAATTAGTTGTTAAGCTAGAAGAAATAGCAGAATCTCTAGATCTGAAAACTTTACCCACAATAGACGGCAGTAACTACTGTCTGCATGACCTAGAAAAAGGCGGTGGCATAGTCATATTTAAAAGACAGACAGAAGGTTCTCGTGTATATATCGCAGACAAACTAGTACTTAAAGCCGACGGAACTGTTAATACAGAATACCTTCAGCTTCGACCGTTTAATAAAGACGGTCAGATTGCTCCATTAGATTATACAAAGATAGCACGCTTATGCAATAATCGTATCAATTATCATCTCAATAACCCCAAAGGAGTTAGAGCTGTTGCATTTAATAAAAATAGAAGAGACCTCCAATATAGTTCTAAATAGCTAAAAAATGCTATAATATATAATCATGTCTAAATTACCAACAGTCGCCATCATCGGGCAGGCCAACGTCGGCAAAAGCTCATTATTCAATCGCTTGACGCGCTCTCGCACAGCCATAGTCGCCAGAGAAGCTGGCACGACACGCGATAACGTCGTTGGTAAAGTTTCGTACAAACGACGCAACGTAGATTCTGCGCCGTCAGATGACTATTCGCAATTTTGGCTCATCGACACAGCCGGACTTAAGACTGCCGAGGACGAATTTGAGGCGACCATTCAGGACCAAATCGCCGACGCTTCCGCCGCCGCTGACGTAATCCTCGTAACAGTTGACTCCACTGTTTATCCTTCCGACGCCGATCGACAATTAGCCAAGAAAGCCCTAAAAAGCGGCAAGCCAGTCATTTTAATCGCCAATAAAGCAGACTTAAAAGGCTCTCTTTCTATCGACGAATTCAAGCGACTCGGCATTAAAAACATCATAAAAACTTCCGCCGAGCACAGCATTGGCATTTCGGAGCTTCTTGATAGCATTGCCGAGCTTATTCCGCCAGCCACCGAAACCGCACCTGACGATATCATTCGTGTTGCACTAATCGGCCGCCCGAACGTCGGCAAGAGCAACCTGTTCAATGCTTTGGCGGGCAAGCAGCAAGCCATCGTCGCCAACGTCGCCGGCACAACTCGCGATGTAAACCGCGTTCAAGTTCGTTATCACGGTCAGACGATTGAGCTACTCGACACCGCTGGAGTTCGCCGCCAAGGAAAGCAGGAAACCGGGATTGAGAAGTTCTCAGTTCTTCGCACAATGCAAGCCATCAACGAAGCCGACGTTTGCCTGCTTCTTATGGACGTCAATGAGCTTAACGTTCAATTGGATCAGCGCCTAGCTGGAATTATTGACGAGGCGGGCAAGGGGCTTGTTCTGGTCGTCAGCAAATGGGACTCCGTCGAAGGTAAAGACGCTTACACGCACGATGAAATCGCACCACAAATCAGCTATAACTTCAAGTTCACGCCGTACGCGCCATTAATATTCACTTCTTCCGTCACAGGGCAGAATGTCGCCAAGTTATTCGACCTAGCGCTTGATATTTATAAGCGTCGTCGCCAAGAATGTAAAACTCGTGCCTTAAACGACATTTTACAGAAAGCCATCGCCGCACATCCGCCAGCTGGTCTGAAAAACTCACATCCGAAACTGCGCTACATTGTCCAGACTGACGTTGCTCCGCCGTGGTTTGTTATCTACGGCAGTAATCTGAAATTTGTCCACTGGAGCTATAAACGCTATTTAGAGCGAACTTTACGTGAAGCTTTCAATTTTGCAGGAACGCCAATTAAAATATCTTTCCGCGATGAAAAGCAATTAAAAGCCAATCGTGAACGCGTTGCGCGTGGTCTGGCGCCAGTCACCAAAGCCTACAAGCAGGCCAAGAACGCTGAAAAAGGCATATAATACCACATTTTTGACAAAACCTATTGACATTTTATCCTATTAGTGATATAAATGAATACAGCTTTTGTTGACAAGTTGAGATTTGCTCCTTGCCCGAAAGCGCACTTTGACAAGTGGAAGAATATACTTTAGATACGAGGTGAGTTTTCGTAGCGCTCAAGAAAGCACTACGACATCTCATCTTGTATCAACCGGATACGAGAGAGATTGTTAGAAAGGTCGGCATATGCGCAACAGCAGCCTTACTATCAACTTTGATAGGCTCCCCGGTTTCGAGGTAGCACCCAACGTTCCTGTCGCGAAGTGGCAGGAACAAATGGAACACAAGGACGAAGACTCCCTCCTCGGGGAGGTGATCAGGTTCTCCGTTAGGGTGGCGCGGCTCACACAAGCCGCCACGGAAGTGGATAAGAAGCCCATCAAGGAAATCATCCCTTGGGCTGTCTCGACCGCAGACACCATTGGCATCTCCGGGCACGGGCTCTACTACGCATCGCGCTGGCTAGCCTACTTTTGGGCGCGTCAATGCGAGTTTGCCGAATGGTATAACGATGGACAGCCTAAGTCGGGATTCGTCCCAAGCCAGGATCTGATCCGTACCCTAACTAAGGGCGAGTAGCGCTCCATTGAACTGACAAGTTAGAATAATTTACTTGGCGGTTCATAATCTCCCGCCAACAATTCTTCTGCTTGTCAGTTCGCTCCATAGATGCGTATCTATGCTGATGAGTCGGAAACGACGAAAGCGAACTTTTATTCAAACATCATCAATTGCGCCGACAGAACTTCACGCGTAATTTCGTCCGCACGTTCACCAATTAGCACAATTTTTGCTGGCTCTTCCGCCGCAGAATTAGCTATTTGAATCTGATTTTCCGTTGCCTCCAAATGATGCCGCGCGCCATTATCATCAATAAAACAGCCCTTCATTCGCCTGAGTTTATAAGCGTCAAAAAGTTCCGGCCAAATTTTCTCCAGAGTCGACGCAGCAATTTTCATACCAGAAACATCCAGCACGGCATACGTCGGATTATCCGGCACGACCAACTCGCCATCGTACTTATCAAAAAACGTTAGTAGTCCCGACGGCGTCGTCATTTTATTGATATCAAATTTACCTCGTGGCGCGCTCAGTATTTTTCCGTAAGACAGGGAGCTCAGCTTATATTCATATCGTAGTCGCTCGTCGTCACTTAGCAGATCTTCTTTGGTCACTAAAATCATATCAGCCGCTTGCAACTCAATTTCATGCGCCGGCTCAATTCCATATAAAATCTCATGTGCGTCAATAACATAAAAGCTCTGCGTCAACTCGTACTTATTGAATATTTGTGCATTAATCAACTTCTCGACCAAATTCATCGTTCGCGCCACACCAGTCGCCTCAATAAACACTGGGGCGGGGGAATTGCGACAAAAGTCAAGTAACATTCGCGTCAATGCGTGCTTCGACGAGCAACAAACGCAATCACCAGCCAAAGTCGTCACAATATCCGCCAACTTTTCCAATCGATAACCATCAACGTTTTCATTAGCATATTCATTCTCAATCACCCGAGAACCCTTATAGTCACTTTGTTGCAATAAGAACTCAAGAACACTAGTTTTTCCAGCGCCCAACGAGCCGTTCACCAAATACAGCGGAACTTTATCGACAATCGCTCGCCCATCATCAAACGGCGCATTAATGCTAAATTCCAAATCATCATCGCGTTTTGCCATATGCTTATTATACGTCATTTTCACAAGGTGATATACTAAGTCTATGAAAGTCATCTTAGCATTGGGAAATCCAGGCGAAAAATACACAAACACGAGGCATAATGCTGGGTTTTTGGCTATTGATAAATTTGCGTCAAAGCAGGGAAAAACCTTTTCGAACAAACCGAAGTTTTCCGCCGATATCGCCGAGCTGAATATTTCTGGAGAAAAAATCCTGCTAGTTAAGCCCACTACTTTTTACAACGAGGTTGGAATTTCCGCTCGGGCAATCTTAGATTTTTACAAATTGACATTGGACGATTTACTAATTATTCACGACGACACGGCGCTGGACTTTGGTAAAATTAGAACTCGTAAAGGCGGACGAGACGCAGGCAGTAACGGACTGAAATCCCTTCACGCTCACGTCGGCTCAGACTTTTGGCACATTCGTATTGGCACAGATAATTTGCTCAGACGCCAAGTTGGTGACGTAGATTTTGTCCTAAGTAAATTCAACCCAGATGAGCAGAAAATTCTCCAAAGCTGGATATTGCCCGAATCAATTAATTTGATCGAAAAGTTTATCAACGGAACTATCGAGCCGTTCAGTATAAAATATTAATCAGATTCTAGCGTCGTTTTCGCGGCACAATTTTTGAAGCGCCGCTCTTCAATTGCTCTTCGGCTTGATGTAATTTCACAGCCGCAGCTTCTTGCAAATTGATCGATCTGGCTTCCAATATGCTGCTGCCGACCGCCAAACTCACGAACAATAAGCCCAAGCCACCCGTCGCCCATTCCGGTAGTTCCAAGTGGAATAATTTAGCAATCATCATTACGCCGAGCGCCATAATTGCCCAGTGAGCGCCATTTTCCAGATATTTATATTTGCTAAGCGCGCCCGTTCGCAACAAATATACGGTTAGTGATCGAACCCAAATCGCTCCAGCGCCCAGTCCAGCCACGATTAGTAGCACGCTGTTAGTAATAGCAAACGCACCAATCACACCATCAAAACTAAAACTGGCGTCCAGAATCTCCAAATATAACAAACTGGCGAACGCCGCCCAACCAGTTTTAATCTTAACGGACTTTGCGTCATCTTCATGAAAAAATGACCCAAATAGCTCCAATCCGATATGCAGCACAATTCCAAGCACTGCCGAAATCAACACCAAAGATTTATGCGGCACCTCGACAGTAAAATACAAAACAGCCGCCACGCTAAGCATTATACACACCTTAAAATTCTCAAATCGCCCAGCCTTCGCCAAGATCGGCTCAACATGTCGCATCCAGTGAACACGCTTGTTGTAATCGATGAAATAGCTAAGCCCAATCATAATCAAAAACGCACCACCAAACGCGTCAATCATCGGCGACGCCTCGTGCAGGATTTTGCCGTACTCAACAGGTTTATGTAGCGCCAGATTGACAACATCCATAAATCCGTGACCGCTCGCAATCATTACAATAGCAATTGGCAATATAAATCGAACGACAAACACCGCCACAAATATGCCAGCCGTCAGGAAGACTTTCTGCCAAACTTGACTCATTCCCGCCAAAACCTTGCTATTTATCACAGCGTTGTCGAAGCTAAATGTGACTTCCAAAACCACCAAAATAGTGAATAGCCAAAGACCGCTAACGCCCATATGGCTAAAAATCAAACTGCCCAAACCTAAGGTCAATAGGACCGAAAACCAGAAAATCCGAAACGGATGATGTGAATGTAAAAGATGTTTCATATTGATTTAGTATAGCATAAGCATGGAGTATAATTTTATATATGGCACAAAAATCGCCAGATGGTCGCATAAAAAAGTTTTTATCAGCCAACAGCGAATTGATCGGTTGGGTGGTTTTTGGCGTCCTTATAATTTCTATTTATCAATTCAGCTCACGATTTGGCGTTATGTTATTAAACGGAGAATTTGCAGAATGGTGCAATAAATTACTTCCGTCATTACAAGATTTTATCACGCTGACGCTAAGCGTAATTGTCGAGGCGGTCCCATTCTTAATTTTAGGAATTATCATATCCGCGCTTATCAGGTACTTTTTATCATCAAAAGATGTCTTCAAAATATTACCAAAAAACACCTTCCTTCGACGAATTACGCTCTCTATGATCGGGCTAATTTTACCTGTGTGCGAATGCGGAAACGTACCAATTGCGCGCAGCTTAATAGCGAACGGATTAAAACCCGCCGACGTTATTAGCTTTCTTTTCGCCGCGCCAATCTTAAATCCGATAACCATAATTTCAACTATGACCGCCTTCAGTTTTGACACCCGAATGGTTTGGTGGCGAATTATTTTTGCGCTAATTATCGTACAAATAACCGCTTTTATCGTCAGCTTTTTTAAGGAAGATTCTATCATTAATCCAGAGTTTGAAAAACTTTGCCACTCTCATAATCACGGTTCAAAATTGTCAAACTTATTCAGCTCATCACGTAATGAATTCTGGCAATTATTTACTATGTTGGTCTTAGGCGCTAGCATCGCAGCCGCCACGCAAATCTTCGTTCCACGATTCATCATAAATGCCGTCGGCGGCGACATTTTCTTATCAGTTATATCCATGATCACACTAAGTTTCATCATCTCGATATGCTCCAGCATCGACGCCTTCTTCGCACTGGCTTACGTGCGAAATTTCACAACAGGCTCAATTCTATCTTTCTTGCTATTCGGACCGATGATAGACATTAAAATGATTACACTATTAAAAACAACTTTTCGCTGGAAATTTATTGCAACAATTACCTTAACTGTATTCGTCTTATCTCTAATTGTCGGGCTGGGGGTTAACTTATATGTACGCTAACCTTGCAAAATCAATTGGCGGAATTGTCGTTTGCGCATATATTTTGCTATTGGCTTGGCGTGACCAGCTCGGCTTTTACGTGCATCCGCGCTATCACACATTCGCGGTCATAATTAGCATAATCGGCGTTATACTTTTGCTTATTGATATAATGTTGCAATTAAAAAATAAACTCGCAAAAGACAAATCTAGAATTAGCTTGAAAAAAATTACCCCAATATCTTATTTTGCGATAATTATATTATCAGTCGGATATATATTGCCACCAAAATCACTCTCCCCGAGCAGCCTTGCGCAAAAAGAAAGCCCTGCGATTATTGAGCCCGAAAGTCGTTGCGAAACACCTCAACCAAAAGAAGGCTCTTCTACAATCTCAATAAACCGCTGGAAAACCGCTATAAATTCTTGCAAAGAGGCCGCTTATTTTAACGGCAAAGATATCGCCATAACCGGCTTCGTTTCAAATGATCTGTTAAAAAACTATGGCTATAATTACTTCAATATTGCCAGATATGTTATAAGTTGCTGCACTGTTGACAGCGTGCCTATGAAAATCCTGGTCGAGAAAAACTTTTCGACAGACTACCAGGATGGAACGTGGCTAATCGTCAAGGGTAAATTGTCGCAAAAAATCGTTAATAGCCAAGCCGAATACGTCATAACCGACGCACACATCACAAAAATCAACCAACCTAAATATCCTTATGAACTACTCGGACTGTAAGCTTATTGCACACTTGTTGCAATAAGTTATAAACTATTGATAGCATTATGCTAAATGAAATATTTGAACGTCACAATCTTCGCCTGACGAAACCACGCCAGCAAGTATTTGATATCCTACAAAATTCAGATGTACCTCTTACGGTCGGCGATATTGCGAAAAACTGCAAAAACATTAACCGTGCTAGTATTTACCGCACACTGCTAATGTTCGATAATCTGAACATTATAAACACCATAACTATTGGCTGGAAGAATTATTACGAATTAGCAGAACCGTTTATACCGCATCATCACCATCTATATTGCATCAATTGTCAAAATGCCGAACCTATACAATCACAAGAGTTAGAAAAACTCATAGATCTCATTGGTAAAAAACATAATTTCATAGTCACAAAACACCACTTTGAGCTGGAAGGTATTTGCGAAAAGTGCCGACATATTATAGAAAATAAATAATTTTCCCCAACAAAAAAAGCGCCAGGTAAGGGTGGGCATCACCTGACGCTTTTTTACCCTTCAACCCACCCGAGCTACCGTATCAGCGAAGCGTCGCGACTAAAACTCCAAAAGTCCGCGCCTGACTATTATCAACACCAATTAGTGCTCGCCTCAACAGAGGTCGCCTTTGAAAAAGGGCAGTTAAAGGGGTTAGTATGCGCGTAACGTTGAACCGCAAAAAGTGGAGGGTAAGAATACTTAATGCCATTGCGCGCAACCTAACATATAGTTAGAATAGGGGGTATAAGGTGCGTTTGGTTAATGATTACTTAACCAATCGTCCTTGATTATAGCAAACATTTGACAAAGTGTCAATACTTTTTACCACATTTTTTATGGAAATCAATAGAATTACACCAGATGAGCATATTTTCTCCCAGAGATTAGCGCATATTGCCAATCCACCAAAAAGCTTATGTTATATGGGAAAGTTGCCGGAAACAAATGCGCCAGTCGTATCAATCGTCGGGTCCCGTAAGCCGTCTGCCTACGGAAAAGAAGTGACCGAGCGATTAGCAACAGATCTGGCAAAAGCCGGATGTGTAATCGTGAGTGGGCTGGCGCTAGGTGTAGATTGCATTGCCCAAAAAGCTGCGATTGAAGCTGGCGGAACGGTCGTGGCGGTCGTTCCAAACGAGCTTCCGGATATTTCACCACGGACCAATTATCAACTAGCCATGAGCATCATAGAGCAGGGTGGCGCGGTCGTTTCAGAATGGATGAAGGGCGATAATAAAATAGTCAATCGTTGGAGTTTTTTAGAGCGCAATCGACTAGTTAGTGGGCTGGCTGACGGAATTATTATCACCGAAGCCGCCGAGCGAAGCGGCACATTAAACACAGCCTCGCACGCACTTAACCAGGGAAGAGATTTGTTTGTAGTTCCCGGAAACATAACCAGCCCACTGTCGGCGGGTTGTAATACTTTATTAAAGCAAGGGGCGTATTTGGTGACAGATGCCGACGATGTTTTGTCGATCATCGCGCCAGAAAAATTGCAAAAAGACAACGGTCAAGAATTAGCGACCAGCGCAACAATTGAAGAAGCGATTATTATAAAACTCATCTCAGAAGGGCTGCGTGACAGCGATGAAATCCAACAAAAATCAGGATTATCCGCATCAGATTTCGCCACGGCGTTAACTATGCTGGAAATCAACGGCGTTATCAAACCTCTCGGAGCTAATAACTGGACATTGCGGTAGTTTTATTATATAATGCTACTTTATGAGAAGCCCCGACAGTTTAAATTCAGAAAATGACATTACAGACAAAAAAAGAGAAGAGCCATTTTTTAGCATAGAAGGCATACCCCCAACGCTACTTAGCCTCATCGGAACTGTCGCTGCGTGCATTGGGATAAAGGACCCTACTACATTTAAAGGATTTGCCGCTTTCATTATTGGCAGTGTGATGGATGCGCTAGACGGCAAACTAGCCAGGGCAACTGGAGGAGAAACTAAACTAGGCAAGATTGTTGACCATACTGGAGATAAAATCAAAGTATTCTATACGATATGGAAGATGCATGAAGCAGACACAGCCCCAGGATCGGTACTTGGTGGCATTGCCGCGTCTAACGCTATCAATGCAGCGTGTTCAATAAAAACTCATATAGACAACCCCGACATGTCACAGGCGCCTGAAAAAAGTGGCAAGATAGCCATGGCCATGGAGGTTACATCTCTAATATTATATTCTGCCGGTAAATTTGCTGAGCTGCACGGCTTAAGAAAAACTAGCAGCACAGCCAGGGTACTAGGTGGGCTGGCAGCGGCAACTGCTATAATTCCTGCGACACTATCGACAGCAAGCTACATCAGACGAGCAAGCGGCAATAACCACAACCCAGAAAAGCACCAAAATACGGCAGTTAATCGCAGTCTTGGAATAGCGGCACTACTTGGTCGCATTGGAGAATCTAGCCGTCAATAGAGATTGTTATTGTAGCTACATAGTGATTTGTTATAATATAAAGTTATGAAAAATCTCGTTATCGTCGAGTCACCAGCCAAAGCTAAAACCATCGAGAAATATCTCGGCAAGGATTTTCACGTCCTGTCTAGCGTGGGACATATTCGCTCGATTGTTAAAAAGACGAAAGATGGAACGCCGCCGATTGACGTGGCTAACGATTTTTTCGCAATTTATGAAGTTGATCCTGAAAAAAAGAAAGTTATCACCGAACTAAAGAGAAATGTCAAGGCAGTTGGCAAGGAAAATGTTTGGCTCGCAACCGATGAAGACCGCGAAGGAGAGGCTATTGCTTGGCATTTGTGCAAGGTGCTGGATCTTCCTGTTGAAACGACTAAGCGAATTGTCTTCCATGAGATCACCAAAGACGCCATAACCAACGCAATTAAGAATCCGCGAACCGTGGATATGAATTTGGTTCAGGCGCAACAAGCCAGGCAAATACTTGACCGACTGGTTGGCTTTGAGCTCAGCCCAGTCGTCTGGCAGAAAGTTCCTGGCGGAAAATCGGCTGGTCGCGTTCAGAGTCCAGCAGTGCGATTACTAGTCGAGCGCGAACGAGAAATTATGAAGTTTGAGGGCAATTCTCAGTTCAAAGTTACCGCCATTTTTATTCACGACAATCAAGAATTCAAGGCCGAGCTTAATCAAAAATTCGATACAGAAGAAGCGGCGAACGAGTTCTTGAATAGCCTGAAACCCGCCGAATTTGTTGTTAGCGATATCTCAAAAACTCCCGGAACCAGAAATCCAGCGGCACCATTTACCACTTCAACCCTGCAGCAGGAAGCCAACTCTAAACTCGGCTTCAGCTCCAAAGCAACCATGGCTTCGGCGCAAAAATTATACCAAGACGGAAAAATCACCTACATGCGTACCGACTCAGTGAATTTGAGCGATCAAGCCATCGCGGCGGCTACCGATTTCATCAAGCGCCTTTACGGTCCAGATTACTCAACGGTTCGCAAGTTTAAAACCAAATCCGCGTCCGCCCAAGAAGCTCACGAAGCCATTCGCCCGACAGACATCACTCTGGAAATCGCATCTAATAATAGCTATGACCAAAAATTATACGATCTAATTCGACGCCGAACTTTAGCGTCGCAAATGTCGCCAGCGAAGCTAGAAAAAACAACTATTACAATCGACATTAAAGGCGATAATTTACCTAAGAGCAAAAAAACCGCTCAGTTTGAAGCGAAGGGCGAAGTCATTACATTTGACGGATTTTTGCGCGTTTACGGTGGCAATAAAGATGAGCTTCTGCCGAAGTTACAGTCTGGCGATGAAGTCAATTCTCACGACATTACAGCTCGTCAAACATTCACTAGACCGCCAGCTCGCTACACTGAAGGCTCGCTAGTCAAGAAGCTGGAGGAGCTTGGAATCGGTCGTCCGTCAACTTACGCCACGATCATTGACACTATTCAAACTCGCGGCTACGTTGAAAAGGGCGACAGCGAAGGTCAACCGCGGGATGTGATTGTCCTTAATTATAACGGCGAGGAAGTTAGCCGAAGTATTGTCCAGGAAAAGACTGGCTCGACTCGTGGCAAGCTTATTCCAACGCCAAGCGGCGAACTGATTGCCGATTTCCTGACGGACCATTTTACGCAAATTGTCGATTACGATTTTACCGCCAATGTTGAAACGGAATTTGACAAAATTGCCAGTGCTAATCTGGGAAAAAGCGCAATGCTGCACGGATTTTACACACCTTTCCATAAATTAATTGAGCAATCTGGCGGGATCGACCGAAGTAAGGTCGGCGCTAATCGCGAAGTGGGAATTGACCCAAAAACAAATAAACCAATCATTGCAAGATTCGGTCGTTTCGGTCCAATGCTGCAACTGGGCGCAACTGAAGATGAAGATAAGCCTCGTTTTGCGCCGCTTCCAAAAGGCGCAAAGATTGAAACGGTAACCTTAGAGCAAGCATTGGAAATGTTCAAGTTACCTCGCATTGTCGGTCAAACGGAGGATGGTCAAGACATCAAAGCAAACATTGGCCGGTTTGGTCCGTATATTCAAGTTGGTAAATTATTTGTTTCCATTAAGCCAGAAGATCCTCACAGCATTACTTTAGAAAAAGCACGCGAACTTTACGCCGCCAAATTAGAAGCCGAAGCCGCTAAAAATATCGCCGAATTTCCAGATGGAATTAAGGTTCTCAATGGTCGATTCGGTCCGTATATCACCAACGGCACTAAAAATGTCAAAATCCCTAAAGATACGGATCCGAAAACTATTACTCACGAAAAAGCTCTGGAGTTATTAAGCGCCACAACAGCAAAGCCAACTCGCAAACGCGTAGTTAAAAAAGCTGCCAAAACATCCGCTAAAAAGAAATAGCGTTTTCATACTATCCAATAATTCCGTATAATAAAAACTCTTCATATAATCTATTGCAAAAAACGTAAAATAAATGCTATAATTTATATCAGCAATTATGGCATTTATCTATTGACTTTTGTCAAATGCAATTGTATAATTAAAAACATATTTTCAATCAATATAACCTGTGGTGAGGCAGAGAGGATGTTTCTAGTAGCATGAGCGAGACAGCAAAAACCGAGCAAAGCGCCAAATTAAATTCTGTCGTCGATACTATTATTTCTAAGATTCCGCAAGAGCGCGAGAAGGAAATTATTTCTCGACGATTTGGTTTGTATGACCGAAAAGAAACGTTAGAGTTAATTGGCGATATGTTCGGCATTACTCGCGAGCGCGTTCGTCAGCTAGAAAAAGCAATTTTAACGCGTCTACGTGCAGCTGTCGCCGAGGGAGAACTTCCTTCGGTTATTGCTATGGAAAAAGAAATTACTTCGAGTTTGTCTGAGATGGGACGAGTTGCGCGTATGCAGGATTTGGCGTCACATTTCCTCGGTAAAGAAGCTACTGCAATTGACCGCGCTCGTGTGGCGTTCATTTCTGAGCTGGCAGAAAACATCACGATTGTTACAGAGAATGACGATTATTACCAAGCGGCAGCAATTGACACCCTCGGCAACGAAAAGCAAATTAGAGCAAGGGTCGAGGAAGTTGTAAAGACCATCAAAAAACACGGTGAACCCGTTACTGCGGAAGAATTGCACAAAAAATTAGACTATGAACATCCTTCAAACATTGCGGCCTTGGCTACTGTTAGTAAAAAATTGGCCAGCTTAAACGATCAGTGGGGACTAGCCAAATGGCCAGCCGTTAATCCAAAGAACATTCGCGATAAAATCTACGTTGTTTTGGACACAAATGGCTCACCGATGCATTTTTCCGACATTGCTAAGGGAATTCGGGATAGCGAATTTAACCGCCGAAGCGTTACAACGCAGGCAATTCACAATGAACTTATTAAAGATAAGCGCTTTGTTCTAATCGGCCGCGGTATTTACGCGCTTGCCAGCTGGGGTTATAGTCGCGGCACTGTTTCAGATATCATCACCGACATCCTAAAGAACTCTGAAACTCCACTTCACCGAGATGAAATTGTTCGTCAAGTCCTCGACAAACGACAAGTCAAGGAAACTACTATTCTATTAAACCTTCAATCAAAGCCACAATTCAAACGAGTCGCTAAAGCCACTTACGTTTTTGAAGAAGTCGCTCAAGCTTAGTTGCAAACTTCCTTCAGAGGTGAGATAATTTATACAGCATGCAAATCATTTCTTGGCTCATCGGTACGTTATTGCAATGGTATGTTTGGATGCCAATCGTGGTAGTCCTGATGTTTTTGACGTGGCGAAATTATCGAAAGATCGAAGATTTTACCCCAGTTGAGAGCGTGCTTTTGGTCCTGGAAATCCCACGCACAAATGACAAGCAAGAGCTTGCCGCCGAACAGTTATTCGCTTCACTGCACGGAATTCTTCGCGACAATAAAGAATTGCGATTATCTGGCGGACACCAAGAGCACATCAGCTTTGAAATCGCCTCCGTTAATGGTCAGATCAGATTTTATGTTTGGGTGCCAAAAACCCTGCAGAGCTTTGTCGAGGGACAGATTTATTCTCAATACCCAACCGTTCAGATTCACCAAGCCGACGAAGATTACACTGAGCACGAGCGCGACCACGAAGTTGCTTACTCGACAGAATTGACATTAACCACAGATGAATTCCTCCCGATTCGCACCTTCCAAAACTTCGAGGTCGACCCGCTGGCGGGTATTACGGGCACTCTGGCAAAATTGGAAACCACCGGTGAGGAATTATGGATTCAGGTGCTAGTCAGACCAATCCCAGATGACTGGCAAAACGCTGCAGATCGATATATCAATAGTATAAAAAACGGACGAATGTTCTCCTTGCCAGGATTCGGCGGCAGTATGCAATGGCTAATCGGTGTACTTGGCGCGTTATGGCAACCACCAGAGCAGGGAGCAAATCAATCGACGGCTGTTGAGCTATCAGACCGCGATAAAACTCGTATTTCTGAAGCAGAGAAAAAGGCGACCAAGCTCGGCTATGAAGTAAAGATTCGCTTGGTTTATATGGGCGAAAGTCAGACAAACGCTAAGCTTCGCATGCAGGCGCTCGTCGGTACGTTTAAGCAGTTCAACTCAACAAATCTCAACGGATTTCGCGCCACCAAGGGTATGTTTGGTAAAGAATTTATTGATAAATATCGCAAGCGTTCGTTTATCGGCGACGGCTTCATCTTAAACATAGAAGAATTGGCATCAGTTTTTCACTTGCCGCACACCAACGTTGAAACGCCAAATATAGTTTGGGCGAGTTCCAAAACCGCAGAACCGCCATCCAAATTGCCAGTCTTAACCGGCGAAGATGTCAACGATGACCAAATTTCTGCCTTTGGCGTCACCAACTTCCGCGGCATCAGCCACCAATTCGGCATGTTACGCTATGACCGCTCACGCCACGTTTACATAATCGGGCAAACGGGCGCCGGAAAAAGTGGACTATTAGAGCTCTTCGCCTTAAGCGACATTTTCCATAATCAAGGATATGCCATCATCGACCCACACGGCGACTTCGCAATCAACAACATGAAATTTATCCCCGGCAGCCGATTGAATGACGTGATCTATTTCAATCCAGCCGACACCGCGTATCCTCTGGGATTCAATCCGCTCGAGGTCACAAACCAGAACCAAAAAACCAACATTTCATCAGAAATCATCGGCGTTTTGAAGCGTATTTTTGGCGATTCGTGGGGGCCACGACTTGAGTATATCTTGCGGTACACTATTTTGGCTTTGTTAGATCGACCAGAAGCGACGATGCTTGACATTACTCGCATGCTAACAGATAAGGAATTCCGAAAAGAAACACTGACTTATTGCCAAGATACCGTGGTTTTGCAATTCTGGAATGTTGAATTTGCCAGCTGGAATGACAAGTTTATCGCCGAGGCAATTGCGCCAGTCTTAAATAAAGTCGGGGCTTTCACCGCCAATCCAATCATTCGCAATATTATCGGGCAGCCAAAATCCACATTCAATATTCGCCAGATTATGGACGAAGGAAAGATTCTAATTGTCAATCTGTCCAAGGGTCTTATTGGTGAAGATAATGCCGCCATCCTCGGTTCATTTTTGGTCACAAAAATTCAGCTTGCCGCCATGTCTCGAAGCGACATTCCTGACGTCCGCGACCGCCGCCCATTCTATCTTTACGTCGACGAGTTCCAGAACTTCGCCACCGATTCGTTTGCAACCATTCTATCCGAGGCTCGAAAATATGGCCTTAACTTGACCGTTGCCAACCAGTACATTTCCCAAATGAGCGACACGGTTCGCGATGCGGTTTTCGGCAACGTCGGCACCATGATTTCTTTCCGAGTTTCTGCTGACGATGCACCGATTCTTGCCAAGCAATTCGAGCCGAACTTTGAGTCAATCGATCTACTTCAGATGCACAATCGTAATTTTGTTGTCAATATGGTTATCGGCGGCGAAAAAACTCCCGCGTTTTCTGCCCGCACATTGGAGCTTCCGCCAAGCCAAGCCGACAACACGCCGCACATTATTGAACATTCACGTCGCATGTATTCGCGAAATAGGGAAGATGTCGAGAAGGAAATTGATGCCGCAATAAAGCCTGTTCGTAACCAAAAAAAGCAACCAGCCAAACCTCAACCGCAGCCCGCAAACAACACTCCAGCGGTCAATAGCCAACCGGAAAAACAGCAACCCGCAGCAAACGATGGCGAAGTTGTTTTGCAAATTCGCAGCAATGATAATACGCCCACAGAAACCGCAATTAGCACAGTTACACCGCTAGCCTCAGCTACGCCAAAGCGACGACGACGCCGACGACGAAAAAAGAGCAGCGATACCACCGCCTAAAAACTACTCGTATCGCCACTGACGCATATCAGAGTTGTAAACGTCGGTGATTCGCGGAGAAACCAACGTAGAGGTCGGTCCAGATGGCACCGATACGGCGTTTTGCCTAGTCAGAAAGGTGAGCAGTTTCTGGTTTTGATATCGCAGATTTTTCGGCAATGGCTGACTAGCCACGACCTCAGCTTGCGGCGTAGACATCACAA